>JAESTF010000371.1 GCA_016763795.1 Flavobacteriales bacterium | reverse complement strand
TCCCTTAGGCTAGAAACTGGCTCCGTACGATTACGATAAATATCGAGGGTATAACTGATACTCTGGAATGTATAAAAAGAAATACCGACAGGAAGTAATATATTCAGTAATGGCAGGTCACTATCAACCCCCAGACCCACTAACAACACATTCATACTATCAATAAAGAAATTGGCGTATTTAAAATACGCTAAAATTCCCAGGCTAGAGACAAGGGACACGGCCAACCAAAGTTTTTTAGCTCTACTATCTCGTGCTTCTACTATTTTTGGCCCAACAACATAATTAATTAGCGTAATTGTTAGAATCAGCCCAGCAAAACGTCAATCCCAACACATATAAAAATAGTAGCTGGCAATTAATAGAACATTTTTTTTAGCTTCAAATCTTTCTTTTAGTAACCACCTGACAGTTAGTAGGACTATTAGAAAAAATGCCAAAAAATGGAACGATTGAAAATTCATTGTTCCAAGCTCCCTTCGGCAGCAGTCTGATTATCTCGATCATTAAAAAGAAGATCTTGAGAAAAAATATGCTCAGAGAATAGGCGTGCAACATAATCACTTCCTACCACTGAAAAATGTGTAGCATCACCAAAATACTTACTACTACCCGGCATAATTTGATCTAAACGTAATACCGAATTGCCATACTCAATTGCACTCTTTGCAAGTAAGTCATTGTGAATATTGTATACACCATGAAGACCGTCAAGATCAAAACAGTGATTATAGTATCTAGCTGTTTCTGATAACGATATCTGTTCATGAACAGGCATATCTTCTCGAAAGGCCCGGGCATTGGTAACCATCATCAACGGAATATGTGCATCCCTAACAGTGTCCAAAAATTGGTTCACACGAACAAGGTAAGCTCCAACATCCAGCAAAGCAGGATCCAACATGCCCTGTTTACCTGCCTTAACCGTTCTCAACCAGACGGTATTCTTTGTCACCAATTCAATAGACAACAACCACGATGGTAATTTAATCTGAGGCAGTCCACTGGTGACTTTTAAAGAAGGCTTATGACAGTAACCCGAGATATCATTAAATCCGGAGTACCATATAATCAGGTCTGGCTTCATGGGCTGGATAATTCGTTCAAACATCTGACGCTGGTCCCCTAATCCATACCCAGCAATTCCAGCATTGATCACATTTATACCTACACCGGGATATGCTGACTCCAGATAATCCTCCAAGCGATAGGAAATAATGTCCTCATTGTTGCGTGTATAAGTCCCCATAACACTAGAGGCACCAATTACCGCAATACGAATTTCCCCCTGGCTCTTATCCTGCAACTCTGGACTGCGAAGGCCTAAACTGTTTGTCTCAATGATGGCCTGAGACCCTTTAATAATTGAATTAGAACGGAGTAATTTTAGACCTAGCGACTCATCAAACTCATAGGTTGTCTGTTTAGATAGGAGGTTAAATACACTTGTTCCATAGCGGATATGTGAGCGAACCTGCAATAATAGCTCCACTATAACTAATGCACTTAAAGTCCATAAAATGGAACAAAAAACCTTCTTATTAGTAGACATCCATTTTGTCCTAATAACCGTTTATTTTGAATTTTCACTGTACAAAAACTAACAAATAACAAATAACAAGCATATATTTTTATACAATTTGTAATTTTAAAATAAGAATTAATTTATAGTTTTTTATAAAATTTCGCCAACTTCTCAAATAAAGAAGTCTGTCGCCCTCAAAAAAAAGATCAGATTTTATACGAAAATTAAAAAATCTTAGAAAAAACCCAAAAATTGTGATCATTTTTCTGCATATACTCACATCATTAGACCTCAGTTTTGACAGCATGTATCCAATTTCACCAGGGACTGTATGACGACAAACTACATGTGTTGACGGGCGCTCCAAGTCTTTCTTTATCTCACCAAAAAAAGCATCTGTCTGCAGCTTAGGAAAGTCTTTTCCAGAAAAAAGATCCAGATGTAAATAACCCCAGTATCGTGCATTGATTTCTATAAACCAGAATTCATCGGTCGCCGGATCCCATTTATACTCCATCATGGCAACACCTTGCCATCCAAGAGTTTCCATTTTTTCTATGGCATCAATTAATAACTGTTCGTGCCAAAAGCTTTCCCTGAGCGACATCATCCCACCTTCCCACGGCTGCATATGTATGCCCAATGTCATATTTTGAGCGACGATTTCTCCATTATGTCGCCACAAACTTACACCGACCTTCCTTCCCGGGACATAATGCTGCCAAAGGATGGCATCGTACCCAGGCAATAAATGTTCAATTAACTCAACCATCTCAGCAACTGATTCACAACGAATCACATGAGCATCCTTAGCCCCTCTGGATAACCCCGCATCTGCTTTCACATAAAAAGGACCCGCGCATGCGGCTAATTCTAGCTCTACAGGCATACTGGCCTTGTCTCTCACAATACCAGCAATAGGAAGATGCCAAGAGGCTTCAGGAAGGTTCTCTGTAATTGTTTGTTGTGTCGCCACTTTACTCAAGCACCGCTGCCATACATCAATGCTTACTGCATCCGGGAGAAAATGAGAAAACTCGTGGTAATCCTCACTGATTGCGTGAAGAAATTCTTCGTTAGGAATGATTACTTCTATATTTTTTTCTTTGAGGTACTCTCGCAGCCAAGGAAGAAATTCTGATGAATCCATAAAAGGACAACAGCTCACGTGTTTCGCATAGGTTGAATATAACCCTAAAGCATCCTCTTTTTCGGCAATAGCAAAAGTCTCATACCCAGCTCTACCAAGAGACCTGAGAACGCCTATCATCCCTACTGCATTAACACCAACAACCAAAACCTTTGCTACATTCATAACTCTTCTTTTGATACCTAGCTATAACTCTTAGATTAAGACTCTTAACTACCAAGAAAATATGGACATATAATATTAAGGCTTATTCGGTCTACAATCATCCAGTCGACTCGATCTGAAAACCCTCCGATATAAACGAAGATTGTAAGATTATAAATCACCCTTGCTGGGACTTTGCAAAGTAACTCTTAGAGTCAACCATTTTGGCTTCTTAAGCCTACGATATAACTTTCGCAAATTGCCACCCAGTAGACTTTTATCTACCATAGACCACAATTGACCCACCTGATATTTGTTATAATTCTTTTTAAGTATTTTATATACTTTTTCGTCACCCACCTCCTTTGCAAGAAAGATCAAGTCTTCTAGGTTTGCGGCAGAAACCTCGTTAGTTGGAACTAGCGACTTTAAGTCACTGAGGTTCTGCAAGGAAGGTAGTGATTTGACACTGCTTTTCATCAAATAAAGAGCAGCCATAGTGCGAATACATTTAGGGCAGGCTCCACAATTTTGATGAATATTTTTCCAACAAACCTGAAGGTTGTTAGCCACATCAGGAGACTCCAAGATCTCTAATATCTTTTTTGGACGTCGGCAAGCCGCACCATCATGAAAAATTTTAGTAGATTCAGTACTCCACATAGGGTCAGTGAGAACATGAGAGCCCCAAGGAAATAGGTTCTCATAAGTATGAGATGACCCAATATAAAGATGTCTCAACCCCAAAGCAGTGCCCGCAGACGAAAGAAATAGCCCATGGGCAAACCTCCAGGCAATCTGCTTATCATCAAACCAGTCCCTGGCATTAGACTCCCCTGGTATCAAAGATTTTCCTAGCAACCCCGCAAATTTTGTCTGCTCAGATACACGCTGATCCCATGATTCCTGGTCATCACCCTTATCAAAAACTCGAAGCATAATGAGATGGGAAATACTATCCATATGCC
>JAESTF010000032.1 GCA_016763795.1 Flavobacteriales bacterium | reverse complement strand
GACATTCAAATCAATTTTAACCGCAAATTTACGCTTCGAAACATTAGCATGTATAATAATCGGTTAATTTTATGAACGCATTTTAGTTAAATTCGCAAAATGAATAAACTTTTATCAATTCTACTGCTTCTTTTAATTTCAAATTCTATTTGGAGCCAGTACCCAAAAATTGATTCTTTACAAAATGAGTTAACGCTAATTCAAGAAGATTCAATCCAATCTAAAACGCTAGAACAAATAGGAAATGAATGGTTAATGCTAAACCAAGATACATCTTACCATTATTATGAAAAAGCACTTAAAATTGAGCTATCTATTGGAAATTTAAATCGATCTCAAAATATGGTACGATTACTTTTTGATATTTTATATGAAAGTGGTCAATCTGAAGAAGTAATACTTCTTTGCGAGAAATACATTAAGTATTATAAAGAGAAAGAGTGTCAGGAGTGCTATTTTAGTATGGAATATTTATTAGCAAGCTACTATTTTATATTGGGAGAGCATGAAAAAGCGTTGAAAATGTACAGCTTGATGATAACAAAAACGGATGTTAATATTCCGGATGAAAGAGCGGCAAAAGCATCCTGTTATGGTAAAAGGTCCCTTTGTTATTCAAAAAAAGGGGAATATTTTAAAGCGATATCCGACTTAGATAGTGCACTGGTTTTGGCAGATTCAACTAATTATTCTTCTCTTAATTCCATTTATGGTAGTTATGGATTACTTTATCTTGATTTAGAAGAACGCGATTTAGCATTATTAAATCTCGAAAAAGCAGCAGAAGTCGCCAATAAAAGTGATTATTCCGCTTATGTTGTTTCTTCGAAACATAGTTTAGCACAATTTTATTTACACTTTAAAGAATATAAGGATGCTGAAAAATTTGCACTATCTGGTTTAGCTACTGTCGAAAAGGAGCAGAAAGACTATTTTATTCTTATCTTTTGTGGGTTACTTACAGAAATTTATATTAGTAGCAACCAAATAAGTAAGGCTGAAAAACTTGCTAAAAGAGTAATCAAAATATCCTCTCAACTTAACATGGAGGAACAAAAAGCCTATGCGAAGCAAATTTTAGGAAGGATAGCGTTGGTTAAAAATAACTTTGAACAAGCACGTTTATATTGTGAAGATTCTTGGAGTTATTACAAAACCGGAGGGTTCCCAAAAACAGGAAACGAGACATGTAAATGTCTTTTTAAGGCTTATGAAGGCCTAAAAAAACCGGAGAAAGCATTAACTTTCTATAAACAACATATTTTGTTTAAAGATAGTTTGTTTGGAAAAAAAGAAATTCAAAAAGCATTACGATCAAAATATAGTTTTGAGTTAAAACTACAGCAAGCAGGGTTTAAGAATGAACAAATTAAACAAGACTTAATTGCAAATCAAAAACTTAAAACAAAAAACCAATTAATTATAGGAGTTAGTATTTTATCTACTTTAATCTTAGCCCTAGGGCTCTTTATTTTCAAAACCCGCCAACAAAAAAGAGAAACAGAAATTGCAACTCAAAAAGAACAAATACAAGCACAATTTTCACAGCAATTATTACAATCTCAAGAAGATGAAAGGGTGCGTATTTCTCGTGAATTACACGATTCTGTTGGGCAAGATTTAATTTTATTAAAAAGCGAAGCCCAACTTAAAAACGACACAGAATTAGAGACCACTATTGCAACAACATTAAACAATGTAAGAGAAATTACGCAAGGGCTTCATCCTTTTGTGTTGGAACAGTTTGGTTTAACTGCTGCATTAAAAAAATTAGTTAAAACGATAGATAATAGTACCGATATTTTTATTACGGAAGAAATTGAAAACATTGATAATTTACTATCCAAACAACGAGAATTAGGTGTTTATCGAATTGCCCAAGAAGCAATGAATAACATTATAAAACATGCCGAGTCGCCATCAGCCTTGATCATTGCTAAAAAAGAAAAACAATCAATAGTATTAAAAATTAAGGATTATGGAAAAGGGTTTGATTGGAGCGAAAAATCTACTGCAAAAAACAGTTTAGGAATGAAAACCTTACAAGAACGAGCCAAAATCTTAAACGCAAATCTTAATATTGATTCTGAAATAGAAAAAGGAACAACTATTTATTTAAAAATACCACTTAAAAATGCCTAAAATAGTTATTGCAGATGATCACCCACTGTTGTTAGAAGGGCTCTATAATCAGTTACTTAATTTTGGCTACACTAAATTAAGTAAGGCCACTAACGGAACAGAAGCGTTGCGATTAATACAAGAGCAACAGGCAGATATTGCTATTTTAGATATTGAAATGCCCTATATGGATGGATTGTCTGTTGCAAAGTATTGTAAAACGGAAGGGTCAACAACTAAATTTATTATTTTATCTTACCATAAAGAATCTGAATTTATTGCACGCGCAAAAAGCTTAAATATTTCGGGGTACATTTTAAAAGAAGATGCCTTAACAGAAATTTCAACGTGCATTTCTGCTATTTTATCAGGACAAGAATATTACAGTACCGTTTTTGAAACCTTGGAAACTGGTAATGCTAAAACTACGCTCGATTTACTCGAAAATCTTTCGCCATCAGAGTTGAAAATTTTAAAATTGATTGCTCAAAGTAATTCGTCAAAAGAGATTGCTGAGCAACTTTTTATTGCAGAGCGTACGGTAGAAAAACACCGTAGTAACATTATCATTAAACTTAACTTAAAAGGAAAAACCAATCGCCTTTTTGAGTGGGCAATCGAAAACAAAGGTTTTATATAATTGGTGGATTGTTTTTAGTGTTTGGTTGTTGGCCTTGTCATTCTGAACACATTTTTCGGAATGAGCAAAAGCTGTTTTCTAGCCTTTTTAATACTGGCATTTTCGAAGTATAAGCTCCCAAGTAGTTATCATTCAGAATAATATTTTACAAGCAATTTATTGCTTAGAAAAATGATATGAAGAATCTATTCTCAACTCCTTCATTTAAATGCTTCATTGCGTTTTATACTACTGTTCAAGTTAAACGTATTAAAATTCAATTTTCAGTAAAAGATGTCACTTCGAGTGAAATTCTGCAAGAATTTTGTATCGAGAAGCATTTTTTTGAAAATAATTTTATGTTCTCGATACAATTTTTCTTCGAAAAACCACTCGAACTGACAAATTCTACAGTACAATTTTAAATACGTATAACCCGACTGTTGCTAGAACAACAATAAAATCATTGTCAATTC
Organism: Flavobacteriales bacterium; assembly: GCA_016763795.1. Classification (GTDB taxonomy): domain Bacteria; phylum Bacteroidota; class Bacteroidia; order Flavobacteriales_E; family Vicingaceae. The sequence continues at coordinate 175 of JAESTF010000032.1, read as the reverse complement.
GAGTGATTCCATATGTCACTCTGAGTTTATCGAAGAGTAAATCGGAATTGTATCGAGAACCAATGGTTTTAAGAAAATGAAGTTCTCGATAGATCTCACTTTCAGCGAGACAATTGAACTGACATCTCCTCAAAAATACGTAGCAGTACGTATGTATATTCGTAGTACTACGTAT
>JAESTF010000304.1 GCA_016763795.1 Flavobacteriales bacterium | reverse complement strand
ATCTTTTCTTTTAATTCTTCCATTTTGCCAATAACTAATTCTTTCTCCATTTAATTTCCCTTTTTTAAACAATTGAGTGTTTTTTAATTCACCCGTTTCAAACCACCAGGAACTTTTTCCTTCTCTTATTTTTTTGTTTTTCTTTTTATAAAAATTTATTTCAGAGTTAATTTTGCCTGATTTATAATAACTTTTTTTAGTTTGAATCTCATTCTGACTACATATTGAAATAGAGATAAAACTTAAGATAATTAAGAGAATATTATTTTTCATTTATAATTTTACTAGAATCTATTGATTATTACCAACGTGTTTGTGTCTGATTTTTTTTCGGCTTAAAATCCAGCGGATTTTCAGTCTAGAACAAAGGTTATTTGGTTGTTTTGGTTTTGCAATTTTTCTTTAAATATAGCATAAATTTTATACGTTGTTACCACGCGTGTTTTTTAATTTTTCAGTACAATTTTCAATTTTTCGGAGTTAAATATTTTCGATGGAGAGATAACTTTTTCATCCATCGGAATATTGTCTCCATACCTTTCTTTCATTTTTTGTTGTACAACTTCGCTTTTCAAGTTGAAATCCGATAATTGCTCAAGTTCTCCAATTTCGATACCAGCACCTTCGTTATATATTTTCCAAACAAGCTCAGAGCAATAGATTTTATCGTCAGACCATTTAAAGTAAAGGTCATAATTTTTGTCTTTATATTTTTCTCCGACGAGCTGCATTTTCGTTAAGGTCGTTTTTGTTAGGATTTTGTCAGAATCTTTAAGTCGCTTTATAACGTAATGACCATTTTCTCCTCGCTTTATCCATTCGTTGAGCTTTGTCAATTTAACAGGTTGGACTGCTTCGTAAACGAACAGTTCTCCGTTAATTTATAAATAATTCCCATATGACTGTACTTCGAGTTTGTAGCAAGTTGTATGGCTTTACTTTGGCTTGATTTAGATATCTGAAAAATAATATCACCGTTTTGAATATTATTTTCAAGCAAAGATTCTATAAATTTTGGAGTGTCTTCTTGTACGCCTCGACCAAATTGGTAAATCCCAAATAACCAATTTCCGCCATAAATTAATAATGCTGTAAGTACTAATATCGAAATTACCTTTATTGTCTTCTTATTCATCGTTTTCAATATGTGTGGAAACGGTTAGTTTATGACCCGTTTTAATGTGTAATAAACATTGTTAGCCAAAGTTTTAGAATCTGGATATATGCTTTCCATCTAGTGTTAGGTAGCTTTTCATTAAATTGCTTGTCATGCATGAATGCACTGGCAGTACCAATAAATAATCGCCAATGTGGTATTTGTTAAAATCTGCTATCGGAACAGATAAGGTGCCATGTTCTTGTGAAAGAGAATTTACATAGGTGTTTGGTACAACCTCTCCCCATCCATTCCCTTTCTTTTGAGCTACTCTACCAAAAATAATTCCTTCGTCATCTTTAAAACGATCTTTAGAAAGATGAACACCACCTCCATAAAATGTCACTTCTGATCGTTCTTTATTTAGGGATACGATAGGGCATGCCAAGGCTACGGCAATTTGAGAGGTGTGATTAGAGCCAATCTTGTTTTGAGTGAGATCATAAAAGACAAAATTTCCAGGTCTCATTTCATCCAAACCATCAAAACTCTCAGCGATACTAAAACAAGGAGTATCTCCCAATGAAATGATGCTATTGGGATAGCTTGAAATGTATATTTCTTTTAAAGCCTTCATGAGCTGTAAACTATCCTCATGTACTTTAAGGACATCCTCTTTGCGCCTGCATTTGTATGAATGCCCCGCGTGGGCAAGGAATCCCTTAAAAGTAAGGAAGGAGCTATTTTCAATTGTCGCAATGATTTTCTCGATTTGAGTATGATCCGTTGGGGCAACCCCACTTCTATTTTGTCCAATATTCACTTCAATGAACATATTTACTTTGGCACTCAAAACGTCAGAAAGCATCTTTATACTTGTTTCGTTATCAACAAGCAGATTTAACTGGATTCTCCAAGCCAAGGTATTGATTCTTTCAATCTCGAGCACATTTACAGGGAATGCTACCGTAATATCATTCCATTCAGAAGCAAAATACTCGGCCATTTCAAGAGATGAGACTGTGATCTTAGTTACACCTAGTTCTTTGAACCATCTCCCTATTTCTAACGATTGATGCGTCTTAAAATGTGGTCTAAAATCCAAGCCATGTTTCTGGGATTTTGAAAACATTAGCTCAATATTAGCTCTACATTTTTTTTCGTCAATTAATAATGTTGGTTTGGTAATCATATATTCATTCTGAGTTTTTGCAAAGGTGTTTGTGTATGATTTATGTGGTTAAAAGTGCGCTATATTTTCCGCCGTTTCGAAAAAATAATAAATTGCTTGCAGAATTTTTTCAGCGGACATTCGGTCGAATTAATGATACACGGAGTTCGCATTAGTTTTTTCTTTTTACATATTCAGAAACTAATTCTTCACTATTTCTCGGCATAACAAAACAACCGTCTAAAGTTTCTATAATTGGCAATTCTAAGTATACTTTGTCAATCCAACTATTGAATACAGTAGTATTTTTAAAATCGGATTTATTTTTCAGATAATATTCTACTGCCATTAGTCTCACTCCAGGGTTTTTGCTATTCATAAGGACTTGGCAAACTTCTGGTGTTATGTTTTTTCTTTCATTTATAAAAATTTCTCTATTAACAAAAATACCTCCATCATAACCACCACTAAAACCATATCTAGTTCCAGAAAAAGGGGTCATTAGAAATCTTAAATTTTCATTCAATGAAACATCTGAATTCAAGTTTCTCAAAGGGTTTTCCATTTCTTCAATATTGTAATAGCGATTAAAAATTAGATCGTTATCTATTTTGAAAATCCCTGATAACAGTCTTTTATATCGTTCTGTTAAAAATTTATTTTTCGGTAATTGAGGTGTGAATTCATAAGAAATAATTTGTCCTTCTTTTAAAATGATATTATAAAAAATGCTGACATAACCCTTCCCTATACTGCTTTCAATTTGCTCGTATCCAAACCCTAGTTTTGTTCTTCTATCCTCTTTAGTAACCTTTAAAACATCGACTATGTTCCGTTCATTTATTTTTAAAATTTCTTTTAATTTAGATAAAAAAAGAGAATCTGCTTTGACCCAATTTTCATTAATTGAATCTATTTCTGAAGTTTCAATAAATCGAGAAATTTTGTGACTTTTAAATTCGACTGTAACATCCAAGTTATTTAGATTACAAGAAACTACTAATGCAAATATCAAAATGTATTTAAGGTTGAATTTCATTCGATTTTAATTAATGCCAACGTGTTTGTATACCAATTTTTACGGTTAAAAGTGCGCTATACTTTCCGCTGTTGCGGAAAGATAATTAATTCGTGTGAATTTCCGTTTTAGAAATTCCGTAGCAATTAATTATACATTGTGTTACCTGCTGTTGTTTTTTCTGTCCAATGTTCCTCAAATT
>JAESTF010000303.1 GCA_016763795.1 Flavobacteriales bacterium | reverse complement strand
TGCCATGCGATTAAATTCCATAAAAACCAAGTTCCAAATCTCTACTACTTGCGGATGGTCCTCATTTACTAAATCTAACCCTGATATTTTTGCTATTTCTTCATCACTTCTTAAATCTACATGAATTTCTGAGCATGGTCCACAAGGTCCTGTTTCACCCATTTCCCAAAAATTATCTTTTTTATTGGCTTTGATAATCTTGTCTGTAGTTAATCCATTTCTTTCTAAAATAGTCTTCCACAAATCATAAGCCTCCTGGTCCATTTCAGTCCCATCAGCCTTATCACCTTCAAAAACAGTAAAATAAAGTTTGTTTTTATCTATACCATAAACATCTACCAACAATTCCCAAGCCCATTCTATTGCTTCTTTTTTAAAGTAATCACCAAAGCTCCAGTTCCCTAGCATTTCAAACATGGTATGGTGATAGGTATCTACTCCAACTTCCTCTAAATCATTATGTTTACCTGAAACTCTTAAACATTTCTGCGTATCGGTAATTCTAGTATTTTTTATTTCAGAATTCCCTAAAAACAAATCTTTAAACTGATTCATTCCCGCATTAGTAAACATAAGGGTTGGATCGTTCTTTATTACCATTGGAGCAGAGTTAACAACCTGATGCTCTTTACTTTTAAAAAATGCTAAAAAATTACTTCGTATCTCGCTGGAATTCATACTGTTAAAAACTGTTAAATAAGCGTTAATGGTTATTCCAAAAACAACTATTGTATTTAAATGATTAAATTTGTCTTCAAAATTAGGATAATTCCTTTAATGGCTAAAGCAAAATATAGATATAATCCACATACATTAAGCTACGACAAAATTGAGCTTACACTTAGAAAAAAAATTCTAAAATCTTTTACCTTTTTAGGTGCTGGTTTAGTTTTTGGTGTTATTATTTATGGGCTAGCTTATAACTTTATTGATTCTCCAAAAGAAAAACAGTTAAAAGGAGATAACGCTCATTTGCAAGCTCAATACACTATTTTAAATAAAAAACTAGATCAGCTTGCTATTGTAATGAAGGATGTACAACACCGAGATGATAATATTTATCGTGTAATTTTTGAGGCAGAACCAATAGACGAATCAATAAGAAAAGCAGGTTTTGGAGGGATAAACAGGTATAAAAAGCTAGAAGGTTACAATGATTCTGAATTGATTATTAAAACAGCAGAAAAACTAGATAAACTCTCTAAGCAACTTTACATTCAATCCAAATCATTTGATGAGGTTTTTGAAATGGCTAAGAAAAAAGAAGAGATGTTAGCAGCGCTTCCAGCCATACAACCAGTTCAAACAAAACGAATACATGGTTTTGGAAATAGAATGCACCCTGTTTTAAAATATATGAAATTCCATGCTGGAATGGATTTTACAGCACCAACAGGAACTCCAATTTATGCTACGGGTAACGGAAAAGTTATACAGGCTGATCGGAAAATGAGTGGCTACGGAAACCTCGTTAAAATAGATCATGGCTACAATTATGTTACTTTTTATGCTCATATGAGCAAAATTAATTGCAAAGTTGGACAAAAAGTAAAAAGGGGCGATGTTATTGGATATGTTGGTAGTACAGGCCTTTCTTCCGGACCTCATTGTCACTATGAAGTACGTAAAAATGGTGAACCTGTAAACCCTGTAAATTATTACTTTAATGATTTAACTCCTGCGGAATACGCCATAATGATAGAAATGGCGAACTCGCCAACACAATCAATGGATTAGAAAAAATGTCTTTTCAAGCCTAAAACACTTGCCTTCTCGAGTAGGAATTAATGATTAGACCTCCATTCAAATTTTTTACTTTGCTCTATACTGTCCATTACTTTATACAGTATGTTATCCACATTGTCATCATAATCAATATCTATCGGGTCTTTTATTTCAATCTGCAACTCAGTACCCTTCTTTTTTAAGAACATACCTTTTTTATCAAAGGCTCTTCTAAAACCATTAATAACTATTGGTACAACTACTGGTTTATAGTTTTTGATAATATGAGCAGTCCCTTTTCTACCATCAGCAAAAGGCTTTGTAGTTCCTTGAGGAAAAGTAATTACCCAGCCTGAATTTAATGCCTTTTCAATATTATTGGTATCTTTAGAGGAAACCTCTCTCTTAATCTCTTTCCCTGCTTCTCGCCATGTTCTTTTTATACTTATAGCGCCTGCTAAACCTAAAATTTTAGGCAAAATTCCTGAATTCATTGTTTCTACAGCAGCAACAAAATATAAATTAGTTATCATACATTTAAGTATTGAACTTAATCGTATTTCATTAGGATGATTATCTAACGCACTATGAAGCACATGAAACATAAAAGCTGCATCGGCAAAATAAGTTTGATGGTTAGAGACAAAAAGAACATTATTTTTAGGCAAATGCTGAATAATTTTTGCTCCTTTTATTTTAGCTACATTTTTTTTATTAAATCGTACATAAGTAATTATTCCAAATACTCGAATAACGAGTTTTCTTAAGAATATAAGTTGACCAAATGTATCTCTTTTAAACAAATAGAAAATTTTTACGGAAAAGTAAACATTAAATTAATTGGCAAACTAAAATTTCGACTGAAATAGCTCTGCTATCGTTAAATTAAACAAGCTTTACTTTAAGATGATTTCATCTCCGACATTCGGTTGAGTACCGACAAACATTTTATTTTTTTTATACAGCTTCTTAAGCTTAACACCATATAATTGAGAGATACCCCTCATTGTTTCTCCTTTTTTTACAACATGTAATTTTTCTCTTCCTTTATTTCGTTTTGGTTGTAAATAAATAATGTCCCCAACTTTTAATATATCGCTTTTATTTAAATCATTATACTTAAAGACTTGCCACAAATTCATATCGAAATCTTGTGTTATTTTATAAAAAGTATCTCCTTTTTTTGCCCTAATATATTTTATTCGGTTATGTAATTTTATTGTTCTAAAATTCTTAGTGGCTAGGGCTTTAGGACTTCTCTTTTTTGTTATTTTTCGAGGCGGAACTTTCGCATAATTATCATACCGACTCAAATCATTTTTTTCAATTAACATAATAAGTAAGTCTGCATATTTAGGATTAGTAGCATACCCTGCTTTTTTTAAACCCTTAGCCCATCCTTTATAATCTGTTATCTTTAAATCAAATAAAAAATCATAGCGAGAACGTGTTACCAAGAAATCAGAATGATCACTAAAGGACTCATAAACAGATTCGTATTTTCTAAAACATTCGTTCTTCTCATCATCATCCAAACGCATTGATTCTCCAGTCCATCCTTTATGACATTTTACTCCGAAATGATTTTTTGCATAAATAGCTAGTGGACTATTACCATCTCCCGACTCTAAAATCCCTTGAGCCAAAGTAATACTAGCAGGAACACCGGATTTCATCATTTCACGAATAGCATCATCCTTATATTTCTCGATATACTCTTCTCGTGTGATACGCCTATCGGCAGGTTGTGCCTGACTATAAACACAGTTAAAAAATAGAAAGAATGATATGAGTAAAATTTTATTCATAATAATATGCAAAGTTATGATTCTTCTAATAAACAAATCGCATGCCCCTTTAAGATATGAACAGTATATTTTTGATACCAGGGTGTCATTCTGAACGATATTTTTTTCGGTTAAAGCCGAATATAAAATGGCGCAATGAATCTTTAGGGACAACTCAAGAATACAAAAGATTCATCACTAAACTAAGAGTGACAAATTATTATTCTGAATGACAAATAAAAGATTTACAATACAATCCCCATCCTTTCTTCAAAACCCTTATTCCCTTGAACTCCTCCTGTATGTAGCACAATTATTGTTTTATTATCAAATTTGTTTGAATTTCGTATCATATCATACAATCCAAAAAGCATTTTACCGGTGTAAATAAAATCCAATAAAATATTATGGTTGTTTTTAAATTCTCGAATAAAATTAACCAGTTCAGGTTTAATCTTAGCATAACCTCCAAAATGGTAATCGGTAATTAATTTCCAATCTGTATTTTCTATTTCTTCATCAAACTCAGTTTTGTACTTTAACAAAAAGTGCTGAATATCTTCTTTTAAAAAGCCTCCTCCTTTTAAGGCAGGGAAACCTAAAACTGTTTTTTCTGTAGAAGCAATAAGCCCGGCAATAGTTCCCCCTGTTCCGCAAGCACAACAAATCACATCGTAATT
>JAESTF010000302.1 GCA_016763795.1 Flavobacteriales bacterium | reverse complement strand
TATTTGTGTGAGTATTTTTCAACTTCTTGAGAAGAAAGATCTTCAAAAGCAAATTCACTTCCCATAAAAGGACCAGATTTGTTACTTGAAGAAATTCTTTTCACCCTTTTTAAAGCAGGTAAATATAGCCATTGGTCATCATCACCTATTTTGTGTGTATAAGTCATACTAGCAGTTCCTTTAACATCTTTTGGGGTATCAAAAATTGTCAATGACTTATCTCCATCTCCAATAACTTCTAAATTAATTCCATGGATTTCTCGAGTTGTAGTTTGACCGTTTTTGTTTTTCAAAATCATAGTTAATGAATTGGAAGAGTTTCCCCAACCGTTATCTGAAAGCTCAGCTTCTTTAGATATCCGTAATCCTTTCTCTCCTGGAGATTCAACTTTAACAGTTGTAAATGCAACAAGGATAGCTGCAATTGATGTTATTATAATTGTTTTCATATCTATTTGTTTTTATAAGATTAATGTTATTATTTTTTTGCTCTAGTTTTGTCTATCGTTAATAATAATGCAGGTAATAATAATAAATCTAAAATTAATGCGACCACTATTGTTATAGCTGTCATTTTCCCCATATTGGCATTTAATCCAAATGCAGATTGCATAAGCACACTAAATCCAATGGTTAAAACTACAGTGGTAACGATAATTGCTCTACCAACTGTTTGAAATGCATATCTAATGGCATCCTCTGGTGATTTTCCCATTTCTTTTCTTGCTCTAATATATTTTGCTAGGAGATGAATGGTGTCATCTACAACAATCCCTAAGGTCATTCCTAGTACTACAGCAACAGACATATCTATTTCTCCTTTAATTAGATACCAAAACCCAAATGCTACAGCTATTGGTGCAACATTAGGAATTAAGCTTATTAATCCATATTTAAAACTTCTTAATGCAAATATTAGAATTAAAGAGATTAGGATTAATGCACCAAAACCACTTTGTAACATACTGGTCATGTTGGTTTCTGTAATATGAGAAAACATTAAGGTTGTACTAATTCCATAGCTAAACATTTTTTCTGGAGCATTTATTCTTAACCATTCTTCTGCTTTTTCTGTTAATGCCATCATTTCATTACTCGAAACATTTTTAGTTGTTACCGTAAAACGTGTTTCTGACTTATCTACATTAATTTGATTATTTAAATCAAGGCCATAAGGTAAAGACATTTCATAAAGCAATAAAAACTGCGCAGCTTCCTCTTTTGTGTTAGGTATTTTGTAATATGCTCTATCATCTCCATGCATGGAGGCGTTAACTCTTTTCATTACCTCAGAAAATGCATTTACATGGGTTACTTCTGGTTGTGTTTTAAACCATTTTTCAAACTCGTCCATTTTTTTTAGATAAGCTGGACTACTAATTCCATCAGCTTCACCAGTACCTAAAGAATATTCTACATTATAAATTCCAGTTAGGTTTTCTGCAATGTAATCTGTATCAGTTCTAAACGTTACACTCTCATCAAAAAATTCAACAAATTGATTATTCAACTCATTTTTAAGAGATAAATAACTGATACCTAAAACGGCAATTATAGAAACGATCAATACAGGTTTATATTTTGCTATAACGAAATTTGCGAGTTTATCTAATAATGGGCTACCTTCCTTACTGTCTTTTGATCCAAAATTCACCAAAGATTTAAGAGGAAGTATAGCAGCAATTGCTGGTAATAAGAAAATGGAGAATATAAATGCGCCTGCAACACCAATTGCGGTCATATTCCCTAAATCATGGAAAGGTGCTCCTTCTGCAAAATTTAACGTTAAAAATCCAATGATAGTAGTAATGCTTGTTATAAAAACAGGCATAAAGTTGATTCTAATACTCTCAACGATTGCTTCTCGTTTAGGCATTCCTTTCCTGATCAATTGTAGCATTGTTACTAATAAGTGAATACTGTCGGCAATGGCGAGCGTCATTATCATGGTTGGTGCAGAAGCAGAAGGTCCTGTTATTCTACTCCCATAAATCCAGCAATACCCATAGCTGTCATAATTGAAAAAGCCAATACTAAAAGTGAAATAAATGCACTTGTAATACTTCTAGTAGTTATCAATACGGTGATAATTATTAGTAAGAACATTAAAGGAACTAAAGTCGCCATATCTCCCATAGCTTCTTCGGCAAAAGCTCCATTCATCATTACAATTCCTGAAATATGAGTTTCATGATCTGGATATTTTTCTCCCCATTCTTTAACCATATTTCTCACATAGGCCATTACCTCCATTGGAGCGTTCATACTGTCGGCAGGTAAATTGACTGTTACATTAACAGCAGTAACACTTCCAGTTTTATTAATTAACCGATCAATTAGAGCAGGCTCTCTTAAAGCAATAGTTTTAATGTATGCTAAAGCAGAATCTGACTTATTTTCCATGTCAATAGCCAAGGGTTCTACATACATATCATCTCCAACAGATCTAGTATGTTGATAGTTTGATAATGCATCAACTCTAGTCGAGTAAGGGACTTGCCACGCCATTTGCTCTAATTCTTCAACAGCAGCCAACGTTTCTTTGGTAAACACGTTACCATTTTTAGGGCTTATTGTGATAAATGCATTGTCATCTTTAGTGTATTTTTCTTGTAATCCATCAAATGCTAGTACTTGAGGGTTGTCTTTGTCAAAAAAGATGTGGTAATCGTTGTTGAATTTTAAATTTCTACCACCACTTCCGGCTGCCATTGCTATGATGATAGCAAAAATGAGAATAGGCCATCTTCTTTTAACGACAAATTCTGCAAAGTTTTTTATTCTATTGTTTTTTTCCATTTCTCTATTTTTTAAAAACTTCTATGAGTGAAATATTATGATTTCTAGTGAATACTAATTAAGTAATTTATTTTTACAATGCAATATTACGATATTCGAAATATATTTCAATAGAAATAATTAATTTATTTTTCAGATTGTTTATTTATTCAATGAGTGCGGGATCTTTTCGATATAGCTAATTAACTCTTCTTGAGATTTATCATCATAATCAGACAATATTTTCATAGCAAAGTCTTCTTTTTGTGATATAAAAGTAGTGTATATCTCTTCTCCATTTTTAGCTAAAGCAACTTTTACTACTCTTCTATCTTCATCAGAATGATACCTGCTTAAGTATTTTTTGTCAACTAGTTTATCAATGATACTAGTAAGTGTGCTAAGTGGAGTTGAAATTCCTTCTGAAATATCACTCATTTTTACATTTTGATGTTTTCCAACAAAATTTACGATTAAAAATTCTTTTTCATTTAATTTTCCACTACTATGAATACAGCACTCTTCAGCACCTTTTTTCATAGTAGTCATTAATGCAAACATTGCATTAATAAGTCGAGTAATATTTTCTTCTTTAATTTTCATAGTATGTAATATTCGATATTCGAAATATTTGAACATTACAAAACTATGAAAAATTACTAATACATGGATATGAGCATAATTCTACTGCTAATATGCTAACAGCAGAAGTTTAATTCATTGAATGAAAAGCCACTCGATTTCCTTCTGTATCTTTAAAAATAGCCATAAAACCATTTTCACCTATTGCACTTTTTGGCATAATAACCTTTCCGCCTGCACGCTCAACCCTTGATAATGGTTGATCAAGATCATCACCACCATTAAGATAAATTAAAGAACCTTTATCTGTAGGTTCATTACCATTACCATGAGTTACACATCCTCCGACACCTTGTTCTTGAGCTGGGAAAAAAGCCATTTTCATCTCAGGATTATCCATAAGTTGTAATTCTGATTCTAATACTTCGCTGTAAAATTTTACGGCTCGTTCGAAATTGTTTGATGGAAGTTCGAACCAATTGATTGCATTTGACATATCTTTTAATTTTTAAATCTACCTTATTACAAGATAGATGAGTTAGACATTAATTTATGAGGCAAAAATAAAAGTTCAATTATATTTATAATCACTATAATTTAAAAAAACGTAAATTCCTAAATAGATTATTTTGATAAAGAGTATAATTATTAATGATATTTACATTTTATAACGTAAAATTCTAATGGTTAAAAAAGAAGAGTTACATGTGTTAATACGTTCATTAACAAAAAGTGAAAAAAGATATTTTCAATTGTTTTGTAGTCGTGAATCAAGTGGGAATAATTACTTGAAACTTTTTGAAGCAATTGATAAGCAGTTAAGGTATAACCAAAATGAAATTAAAAGACAGTTTGAAAATGAAAAATTTATTCTCCAATTACATGTTACCAAAAATTATTTAAGGAAACTGATTTTAAAAAGTTTAAGAAATTTCCATGCTAATATATCAAAAGATGCAGAATTAAAAGATATACTACGAAATGTAGAAATTCTTTATCATAAGGAATTGTATGTAAATTGTGAAAGTGAATTAAAACGTGCCAACACTATGGCTCAAAAATTTGAATTATCTGTTGGAATAGTGGAAATAGAAACTTGGAATCGTAAATTAAAACAAGCAATGTTTCCACAGGATTACAACTCTTTTAAAACGACATTGATTAGACAGAAAGAAGCTATTAGTGTACTTGTAAACAGTAACTCTTATTGGCAATTGGCAGTAAGTACATCAACTTCTATATTTAATGAAAATAAGAAAACAGAGAACCTTCCTTCACTTTTAAAAAAACCTGACCTTGCTTTAACTCTTGAATCAAAAGTATTGTTTTACAATACACGTTCTTTATTTTTTATACAAAATAAAGATGGTAAAGCAGAGCGTGAATTAAGAACATTAATAAAATTATTAGATAAACATCCACAAAGGATGAGTCAAGAACCAGGATTATATGTTTCAAGTGTAAATAATTTAGTGAGTTATTTAGTTTTTAATAAAGAGTATAAAGAAGCCCTAAAATTAATAGAGAAGGCAAAAAGAAAGTATGAAGGGTGGAAAATTACTTCTGAAAATAAAATATTATTGAAGCAAATTTTACGGACATATAATGTAGAGTTAGAAATTTATAGGGATACTAAGCTTTTTAGAGAAAAGAGTGAATTTATTGAAAGCACTGAAGCATTTGTAAAAACAACTACATATAAAATGCCAAAAGAATATTTATTGTCATTTTGGTTTCAACTAGCAAGTATTCACTTTATGCAAGGGAATTATAAAAGATCTTTAACGTGGATTAATCTGTTATTAAATGCTCGGTTTAAAGATGTAAGAACAGATCTTCAAGCACAGGCTCATATTCTTAATTTAATTGTACACTTAGAACAACAGAATTTGATGGTGCTGCGCTATTATGTAGATAGTGCTAGACGTTACCTGAAGAAAGTAAAACAGATAGAGCCTTTTGAAAAAATATTACTGACGTTTTTTATCAAGGTTGCTCGACTTCCTTTATTTGAATATAAAAAAGCTTTTATTGAGTTGAAATTTAAATTATTTTCAGCTGAAGAACCATTAATTCCAAAAAATATGCTTGGTTATATTGATTATTTAGAGTGGATAGATGGAAAAATTAAATAACCTTCTTATTAAGTAAAAATAGAAGTGTTATTCCTCCTAAAACGAAGAATAGAATTCCTGATAAAAGTATTGCTTGTTGCAGACTGTAAACATCTGCAACATAGCCAAAAAATGGAGAAGTAGAAGCGAAAATAATGCGAATAATAAAGCTTCTGATGGACATTACTGTTGCTCTCATTTCAGAAGGAATATGTCTGTTCATATAATCTCGAAGAACTGGAGTTGCAACACCTCTTGTAATGTAGAATAATAATAAAATAAGTAGTCCCCACAAGCTAGTAGTGTAACTTATAGCAAAATAACAACTACAAATTAATACTAGAAATAAGATGAGTAATGTTTTGGTTTTGATGCTTTCTTCTATTTTATGAGCGTAAAAAGAAGGAATCGCAACTGCTAAATTTAGTCCTGCTCCCAACAAGCCAAAGTAGAAGGTGCTATTAATTCCAATAGAAATAAAATAAGGTTGACTAAACCATGCCATAGTTAACGTTCCGCAACCTATTATTGATGAATAAAGAATATAATAACGTAAGGTTTGGTTTTCTTTTAAAGCAAATCGAATTATTTTTTGATATTTTTCCAAGGCTTTGCTTTTCCATCTTCTAGTCGGTGCATTGTTGGTTCTACTAATGATAAAGTAGTAATAAATCCGATTAAAGCAATTCCTATTTGAAAATAAAAAGGAGTCCTTAAACTTATTTCAGCTATTAACCCTCCAATTATAAACGCAAAAGCTTCTGCTAAATTTCCCATAGAAATGGTACGTCCTTCTAGCTTTATAAATTCTTTTGCTCTATTTAATTGTAATAATGAATCATACATCAAAGCCGTATCTGATCCAGAAATAAAACTTTGTCCAATTCCTAAGCACAGAGCTGCAATTAAAAAACCTTCAAAACCAAAAGAAAAAGAATAAACAATCATTCCTATCATTCCGAAAAACATTCCAATTATCATGGAGTTTTTTCTACCCAAAACATCTGCAACATAACCTGATGGAATTTCTATAATAGCAATGGTAACTGAATAAATACTCTGAATAATAAATAAATCGGTTAAGTCAAGACCATTTTCTTGGTAGAATAACCAAATAATGGGCATAAAAAGCATTAACCATTTGGATGCTTTTATTACGTAGAGTTTCCAAATATTTGAACTTACGCTCAATTTATTTTGATAAAGAAAGGAATTGCAAAATTGCTAATTTATAAGAATTTAAACCCATTCCCGCAATAATACCAACACAGTTTTTGGCCATTAGTGATTGATGTCTATACTCTTCTCTGGCATAAACGTTGGAAATGTGAACCTCAATAACTGGTGTTTCAATTCCTGCAATTGCATCGCCAATACCAATAGAAGTATGTGTATAAGCACCAGCATTCATAACAATTGCATTGTAATTAAAACCAACTTCGTGCAGTTTGTTAATGAGTTCACCTTCAACATTGCTTTGGTAATATTCGAATTCAATTTTAGGAAATTCACTTTGCAGAGTTTTAAAGTAATCCTCAAAAGTACTTTCACCATAAATTGACTTTTCTCGTTTTCCGAGTAAGTTTAAATTAGGTCCGTTGATAATTAGTAACTTCATTAGATATTGCTATTCGACAAAGATAAGTTTATTCAAATAACAAATCTCAAAAATTAAATAACAAAAAATAAGTTTTGTGTTTTGTTAATTGTTGTTTGTTATTTTTGTTCAGTGAGTTGGTCATCTACAATTAAAGGATTTAAAAGTTATTTACAATTAGAATTATCATTGTCTGCTAATTCTATTGAAGCTTATTTGCGAGATGTAAAGAAATTTGTTCAATATTTAGAGTTGCAAGAAATTGATGTTGCACCAGAAAAAGTGGAACAACAGCAGGTTGAAAATTTCTTACAGTGGGTAAGCGGAATTGGGTTAAATGCTCGGTCGCAGGCTAGAGTTTTGTCTGGATTAAAAGCTTTTTATAAATATTTATTAATGGAAGACATAATAGATGTTGCTCCAACAGAATTATTAGAAGCACCAAGGATAGGGAGGAAATTACCAGAAGTATTGAACATAGAAGAGATTAATAAAATTATTGATGCAGTTGATTTAAGTAAGCCAGAAGGAGAGCGTAACAAAGCAATGCTCGAAACTTTATATAGTTGCGGATTGCGTGTTACAGAATTAATCAATTTACGTGTTTCTAAATTAATGTTAGCTGAAGGGTTTGTAATTGTTATAGGTAAAGGAGATAAAGAGCGAATCGCTCCCATTGGCAGTGTGGCGATTAAACATATTAAAATTTATATTGATAGTAAGAGAAATCACATGGGAAATATTGAGAAGGATAGTGAAGATATATTATTCTTAAATCGAAGAGGAAAAAAACTCACTCGTGTAATGATTTTTACGATTATTAAAAATTTAGCAATAAAAGCAGGAATAACAAAAGCCGTTAGTCCGCATACTTTTAGACATTCGTTTGCTACACATTTAGTAGAGGGTGGAGCAGATTTGCGTGCGGTACAAGAAATGTTAGGGCATGAATCTATTACAACAACAGAAATTTACACACATTTAGATAGAGAATACCTCCGGCAAGCAATTTTAGATTTTCATCCAAGGGGATAATAAAAATAGCATTTTCAATTTGATCGGGAATCTATATGAAATTTTCTTTAATTTGGAACTTTCATTTTATAAGGGATGAGTACAACGATAGGCATAAAATCTTCTTGGAAATCCGTATTGGATAAAACCGCATTAAAGTATCATAAAATTACGTTGTGGGTTGCTGTGGTATTTAATTTGTTGTTTTTTGCTACAGACTATATTAATCTTTATGAATATTGGAAAGAGTTTTTAACCTTTAGAATTATTGTTTCTTTTATTTGTTTAATAACAGTTCTTTTTCATAAAAGATTAAATATTTCTATTCAGATTTTAGGTGTAATTCCAGTTTTATTTATTTCTATTCAGAATGCATATATGTGGAGTGTTATGGATGCGGAACATCTTCAAAAGCATACGATGGCTTATATGACTTTGTTTATTGGATCGGGAATGTTTGTTTTTTATCATGTTTATTATTCCATATTTATAGTAGGAATAAGCCTGATAGCAAACATGTTGTTTTTTTATTTTAATAGCGATTTATCAATAGAACAAATTATGGTAAATGGAGGTTTACTTACCCTTTCTGTTTCCATTTTTTCAATTTTATTAATTAGAACAAGATTTAAATTAACTAAAAAAGAATTGATTGCTCGTTTTGCTTTAGAAGAATCTAAACATGAATTACAGGAAAAAAATACTGAAATAGTTGATAGTATTAATTATGCGAAACGAATACAAAATGCTTTAATTCCTCCGGTAGAAGTGTTTAAAAAAATACTGCCAGAATCTTTTATCATTTTTAAACCCAAAGATATTGTTAGTGGAGATTTTTATTGGATTTCAGAATTCAGTACAACGAAAGAAAATGAT
>JAESTF010000031.1 GCA_016763795.1 Flavobacteriales bacterium | reverse complement strand
TGGCGAATTTCCATTTCTGGATTGGAACCTTAGGTATAATCCTCTACGCACTTCTAATGTATGTTGCAGGGTTTACACAAGCACTATGTGGAAAGAATTTAACCCAGATGGCACTTTAGCATATGGAAACTTCTTAGAAACTGTAAATCAGATTATGATGATGTACGGCTGGAGAGCTGTTGGTGGAAGTTTATTTATAATAGGTATGCTAGTATTGGTATACAATGTTATTAGGACCATCAGAAATGGTGTTGACGTAGAAGATGAATTAGCGGAAGCACCTGCGCTAACCAAAGTTTCTAAAAGAAGAATGTCCGGAGAAACATTCCATGTTTGGCTAGAACGTAAACCTGTACAATTAACAATTCTTGCAACTATTGTTATCCTAATTGGAGGTGTTATTCAGATTGTACCAACCATTTTAGTGAAATCGAATATTCCAACAATTACCAGTGTAAAACCATATACACCATTAGAATTAGAAGGTAGAGATCTATACATCCGCGAAGGTTGTGTTGGGTGCCACTCGCAAATGGTTAGACCATTTAGAAGTGAAGTTGAACGTTATGGCGAATATTCTAAAGCAGGAGAATTTGTATATGATCATCCGCACTTATGGGGATCTAAACGAACAGGACCAGATTTGGCTAGAGAAGGCGGTAAGAAAAGTAACTATTGGCATTTTAGTCATATGATTTTACCAAAAGAAACCTCTCCAGGCTCATTTATGCCAGCATACACTTGGTTAAGAGATGATAAATTGGATGTTAGTTTAATTGAAAAGAAAATTTCTGCAATGAGAACACTTGGCGTTCCTTATGCAGAAGGATATGAAGATCAAGCTCTAATTGATTTACAACAACAAGCTAAAGTAATTGCTAAAGACATCTATGTTTCAAACCCTGATAATAAAGAGTTTACTGATGCAGATGTTTTAGAATTAAGTGAAACAGAATTGATTGCATTAATTGGATACTTACAACGATTAGGAACTGATATTAAAACAAAATAATTATGTTAAGATTTATTAATGGAAACCTAACAACAATAGATGGAATTGAAATATTTCCATTGATTTCGTTAGTCATATTTACTGTTTTTTTTATAGGGCTTTTTTGGTGGGTTTTTACAGCCAAAAAAAGTTACATCAAAGAAATGGAAGAACAACCTTTAAACGATTAAAAGATGAGGAATAGAAATATATTCAAATTAATAGTTGTTTCTGTGATAGTAATTCTATCATTTAATACAACTAAAGCTCAGGATGGGGCAGCTCTTTTTAAAAATAATTGTGCAGCTTGTCATAAATTAGAAGGAACATTAGTTGGACCTGGATTAAAAGGCGTAAAAGCAAAATGGGCAGAAGCAGGAGAAGAAGCAAACTTATTGTTGTGGGTTAAAAACTCAGAAGAATTGTACAATGGTGGTAAATCAGAACTGGCAAAGCTGGCTTGGGAAATATCTCCAATTGCAATGGCTCCTCAAGCATTATCTGATGAAGAAATAACGGCCATTTTTGAGTTTGTTGAAGCAGATGTTGTAGAAAAACCAAAAGGAGAAACAGATGGAAGCTCTCAACTTATAGAAAAACCAGGAAGAAAACCAGGAGAGCCTTTAACTGAATATAAAATGCCTGAAAAAGAGGCAAAGATTTTAAAGAAAAAAAGTGAAAACACGAGGCGAATGATTTTCTTTTTATTGGTAGTAACAGCTTTCTGTTTGGTGTTAGGAATTGTATCAATTTCTAAAACAATAGAAACTTTTGCTGTTCTTAAAATAAGAAAAAAGGATAAAGAAAATAACAGTAAGTCAATCGCAACAGTAATACTTGTATTAATAATGTTATCGCCATTTAGTGGTTATTCCATGAGTTTTGATTTTGAAAAAGATGGTTGGCTCCTCATTTCTAATTTAGATAACCTATTGCTGTTTGCAGTTAATTTAGTATTACTATTCATAGTATTTGATCAGAAAAAAACACTCAAAACCATTATCGAAAATTACGATGCAAGCATTCTTAAAAAGAAGAAAGTTGTAGCCGAAGAAGAGAAAGATGCGAGTGAAACAGTAATGAACCTATTAACAGATACAGTAGCAATTGAAGATGAAGGTTCTATTTTAATGGATCATGAATATGATGGAATTAGAGAATTAGATAACAACTTACCACCTTGGTGGGTATGGAGTTTTGCAGCAAGTATTGTCGCAGCATTTATGTATTTAATGCACTTCCATGTTTTAGGAACTGGAGATTTGCAAATAGCAGAATATAATAAAGACATAGCAGCAGAGCAACTCAAAGTAGATGAGTACATGAGTGCAATGTCTATGAATGTAGATGAAAACAATGTTGTTGTATTAACAGAAGCTTCAGATATTGAGGCAGGTAAAGGACTCTACAAATTAAACTGTGTAGTTTGTCATAAAGACAATGGAGAAGGATTAGTTGGTCCGAATTTAACAGATGATTATTGGATTGTAGGAAACGACATTAAATCGGTATTTACAACTGTTAAGTACGGAACAACCAACGGAATGCCTGAGCACGAAAGCAAATTGAACCCGATAGAATTGCAACAAGTTGCTTCTTATATTCTAACAATGGAATATGTTGAAGGAAAGGCACCAGAAGGAACAGAAATGATAGAATAAGTAATGTCTGAAAAAAACGAAGACTATAGAGATAAACTCTCAACAATAGCCGATGATGGCAAACGAATTTGGGTGTACCCTAAAAAACCTAAAGGAGCTTTCTTTAATAAGAGAAAGCTCCTTAGTTATTTTTTTCTCATCGTTTTATTCGGGGTGCCTCATCTTAAAATAAATGGACTTCCTGTATTGTTACTCAATATAGTTGAACGTAAGTTTATCATTTTTGGGAAGATATTTTGGCCACAAGACTTTTTCATCTTTGCAATTGCCATGATGACGGGTATTGTATTTATTTCATTATTTACCATCATTTACGGAAGGCTTTTTTGTGGTTGGATTTGTCCGCAAACCATTTTTATGGAAATGGTATTTAGAAGAGTGGAATATTTAATTGAAGGAGATTACAAACAGCAGCAGTGGCTCAATAAACAAGAATGGAATGCAAAAAAACTTTTCAAAAAAACACTAAAACATGGTATCTTTTTTGGAATATCCTTTTTGGTTGCCAATACATTCTTAGCCTACATTATCGGGCCAGAGGCTTTGTGGGAAATACAAATGGTAGCGCCTTCTGAGCACTTACAAGGGTTAATTTCCATCACTATATTTTCTTTTGTTTTTTATGGTGTGTTTGCGTTTATGAGAGAGCAAATTTGTACCACTATTTGTCCTTACGGAAGGTTACAGGGAGTGTTATTAGATAGTAAATCCATTATTGTTGCTTATGATTACTTAAGAGGTGAGGGGAGAGCCAAATACAAGAAAAATGAAGTGCGAAAAGATGTTGGTAAAGGAGATTGTATTGATTGTAATCAATGTGTAGATGTCTGCCCAACAGGAATTGACATTAGAAACGGGACCCAATTAGAATGTGTTAATTGTACGGCTTGTATAGATGCTTGCGATTTTATGATGGAAAGCGTGAACTTGCCAAAAGGCCTAATTCGCTTAGATTCTGAAGATGGAATAAAAAATGGAGAAGCGTTTAAATGGACCAAAAGAATTAAGGTTTACAGTGGTGTTTTAATACTGCTGCTCGTATTTTTAACTTATATTATTGTGAGTAGAAAAGATTTTGATACGACAATTACCAGAGCAAATGGGACTATACAAAAGTCGGTAGGAAATAACCAAATGAGTAACATCTTTGATGTGACCTTAATTAATAAAACAACCAACAATTATGTAATTACTCTAAAGTTACTCGAAGAGAAAGGAAAGATAGATTTAGTAAGAAATAAAATAATACTAAAAGAACAGAGCGAGGTAAAAGGAAAGTTTGTGATTACCATGGATAAAAAAGACATTAAACACGGAAAAAATAAAATTACAATAGGTATTTATGGAGATGGTGAATTGATAGAAAAGAAAACCACCGTTTTTATGGGACCTCTTTTATAGAACACAAAACGATTGTCATTCCGATTGGATTCCGACTTTTTTGTCGGAAGAAACAGAGGAATCTTTTAACTTTTTCAGTAAAGAAGTCAGAAGATACCTCCGCTTCGGTCGGTATGACAAACTTTTAAACTAATTAGATTATGTGGAGAATAGCAGTAGTATTTGGATTGTTTATGACATTTGTAATTAGTATAGTGGTGTATACCGCTTTTTTAGACATCGATTTGGTAGCAGAAGACTACTACCAACAAGAGGTAAATTACCAAGAAATTATTGATGCTAAAAAGAATAGTGTTGAGTTAAAAAAACAATTGGCTATTCAGCAAAACGGAACAACAATAACCATTCGTTTTCCTGAAAGCCATAAAAGAGAGAATATGAATGGGACCATTCATTTTTATCATCCTAAAAGTTCAAAATTTGATGTTCAAGAACCATTAAAATTATCAGAAAATAATACACAGACAATTAGTAAATCGAAGTTGTTGAAAGGAAACTACACTGTTAAATTTCAGTGGGAAAAGAATGGTAAAAGATTCTACATCGAAAAATCGTACTACGTAAGTTAAAATTATGTTTTCGTTACTTATCCCAGCAATATCATTAGGTTTGTTAAGCAGTTTTCACTGTTTAGGAATGTGTGGACCTATTGCTTTTGCATTACCGGTTAGTCAAAAAAACAAGGCCAGTAAAATAGTAGGAATATCACTTTACAATGTAGGGAGAGTAATTACTTACAGCACACTGGGCTTATTGGTAGGTTTTTTTGGAGAAGGATTGCGGTTTATGGGCGTTTCTCAAACCATAAGTATTGTGTTGGGAGTATTGCTTATTCTTTCCGTAGTGTTTTCTAAATATGTGCTTAAGTTTAGTAATCACAATAAATACATCTATCAATTTAATGCATTTGTAAAAGCTAAATTGGGTGTTTTTCTGAATAAAAAATCGAACACTTCTTTATTTTTAATAGGAATACTAAATGGACTAATACCTTGTGGAGTAGTTTTTATTGCTTTGCAAGGATCATTAATACAAACCAATTTATTAAACAGTTGGTTGTTTATGTTGGTGTTTGGGTTAGGAACCATTCCCATGATGTTTAGTATAGCGTATTTATCAAATACATTCTCTCCAATAGCTAAAATTAAAATTAACAAGCTGATGCCTTATTTAACAGTTGTTATTGCATTGTTGTTAATTGTTAGAGGTTTAAATTTAGACATCCCTTACTTAAGCCCCAGTTATGATAAACAAACCAACGAAATGAGTTGTTGCCATAAACCGGAATAGTTGTAGAAACTTGTTTTATTTAACGCTCAATGCCTGTTTACGTAGCATCCCGAAGGTTGCTATGCAATACATGATGTTAGCCATTGGCTTTTCATTTTATCTGTTTTTGCGTAGGCTATTCAGTTTCATTTATTAATAATTTCAATTCTTCTTTGCTTGGTAATACGGTTTTGTATTTACTCGCAAATATTTGTTCGTTATTTTCTGGTAACGTGTATTCTACTACAGCTTCACTTTTGTTTTGGCAGAGAATAATTCCGATGGTTTTGTTTTCATCATCAAGTTTGATTTCTCTATCATAGTAATTTACATACATCTGCATTTGTCCAATGTCTTGATGCTTTAACTCACCAATTTTCAAGTCAATAAGTACAAAACACTTTAATATTCGGTTAT
>JAESTF010000301.1 GCA_016763795.1 Flavobacteriales bacterium | reverse complement strand
TCTTGTTGAGCAATTTGTAAGTCGGTAATTATAGTTTTACCTAATAAATACCGTTGTTTAGAAACGAAAAAACGTTTATCAGCAACTTCATTGGCTCGTTTACTTACTGCCAATTGTTTTTTATTGAGATTAAAGTTAGCAACGGTAACATATATTTTTTGATTAAAATCAATTTTTCCTTGCTCTACAGTTGACCGAACTAGTTCTGCATTCGTTTTTGCTTGTTGTATTCTTCCTTTACCTAAACCCCATTGCAATATTGGAACTCTAATTCCTAAAGAAACAAATTCTTGATTTTGAGGATTAATATATGCGTCACTTATATTATCTGCAGTTTGACTTAACCCGAAAGTGGCTGTTAAATCTAAACTGAATCGATTAGCGCTTTTTACACGAGCTACACTCATTTCAGCTTCAAATATTTTTCTATCGTATTGTATTAATTCTGAATTTAGTTCTTGAGCATATTTTAATGCTTCGGTATAGTTTACTTCAAAGCTTGGAACTAAAGTATCTAGTTTTAGTTTAATATTTTCTGTAGAAGGATAACCTAAAAAGGTAGCTAATCGTTGTCTGTTCAGCTCAAAATTTACTTTTTCTTGTTCAAAAGCCATTTCCGAATTTAATAGGGAAAGTTCTAACTGTAATAATTCATTTTCAGCTATTTTTCCATAACTATACCTTCCTTTGCCTATTTTATAAATGGTGTCATTATTTAAAAAATTTTTCTCGGAATTTTCTAGACTTAACTGAGACCTTAATAAATCAAAATATTTATTTACCGATTCAGTGGAAAGAGTCTCAATTTCTTCTGTTTTTAATAACTCTGCCTCGTTAAAAAATAGGGGCTCTATTTTTTTATCCCATTTGTACTGATTAAAACCAAACAAATTTTGAGAATACCCAAATTCTATTGGTCTACTCAAATAAGTAATAGTGTTTGAATTTCCAGAAAGACGAATATGATCTAAACCTGTTCCTACAAAAAAGTTTCCTCCAACTAAAGGTACAACTTGGTTTAATCTAAGGTTTGCACTACTAGAAAAAACATTTCTATTTACAAAAAGTTCTGTGCCATCAGGTTGAGTAACGCTACTGATAGATCGTTGAAATTGAGGTAATGTTCCATCAAAAACTAAAGAAGGTAAAAACTGTTTTTTGTAAGAGAAATTACGCCAATAGGAGTTCTGGTAGCGATTTTCTATTTGTTTACTTCTGATACTTTTCGTTTTAGCCGCTACAATTACATCGCTTAATGATAATATTTTTTGTGCCTCAGAAGAAAATCCGAGTAACAGGAAACTAACTAAAAGTATTAAAAATCTATTCATATTAATTTTGTCTTAAAGAATTAACAGGATCTTGCTCAGCAGCTTTTTTTGCGGGGATATACCCAAAAACAATTCCAATAAAGGCACTTACAAAAAAGGAAATAAAGACACTCCAAAGAGAAATAATTGTTGGTGTACCAGTAATCCATTGGGCAAGGTAAGATAGAAAAACACCTAGTAATATTCCAACAATTCCTCCAAATAACGAAATTAATCCAGCCTCATAAACAAACTGCTCTTTAATATCTTGTTTTTTTGCTCCAATTGCCATTCGTAAACCTATTTCTTTAATCCGTTCTAAAACAGAAGCGAGCATTATATTCATAATTCCAATACCTCCAACAAGTAATGAGATAGCAGCAATAACACCTAAAAGGATGTTGAAAATATCGTCTGTTTGTTTTTTTTGCTGAAGAATTTGTTCAGGTACAACAATTTCAAAATCTTCAACTCCGTTGTGTCGTCTAAGCAATAGCCTATATAAAATATCAACACTTTCACTCATATAATCGGTATTGGTTATCCCAATAACAATTTTTTCAATTTGATCAGTTACTCCAAGATCAACAACCTTTGGTGTTTCATCATTGTCATTATCTTTTGGAATTAATGATTTTGCAGTAATTCTTGCTCGGTCTTTAAATCTTCTTAAGGCAGTATTTATTGGGATAAAAATTTCATCATTATAATTATTCATTCCTATATTTTGGAGTGATTCTCCAATGTTTCCACCAGGAGCTATAATTCCAATAATAGAGAGTTGCAAGCTACCTGTTTTTAACGTTTTTCCGATAGGGTTTTTTCCTGAAAATAGTTTTGAAGCTAAATTTGCTCCAATTAAACAAACAGCATCCGATTTTTTTTCCTGTAATTCAGAAAAAATAGATCCCTTATCTAAAGTTAAATTGTAGATTGAAAAGTAGCTAGCACTAACACCAACTAAATTGCAATTTTTTCTTTTTCCGTTGGCAATAGCTGCAGTTTTGTAGGTTACAAAAGGAGTTATTTTTTCGATACAAGGCAATATGTTTTTTATTGCTGCAACATCATTTATAGAAAGTTTTGGGCTATACTTTTTTGTAACTTCGTTACCACTCTCTTCAATATTCCCAATGCTTTTTGGCCGGATAATAATATTTTTAGCACCAACTTGCTCAATTTGCTCAATAATTTGTTGTTGAGCACCATTTCCAATGGCGAGCATTGTAATAACAGCAGCAACTCCAAAAATAATTCCGAGTGCAGTTAAGCCCGATCGAAATTTGTTTTCGAACAAAGCTTCAGAAGCAATTCTAATATTTTTTTGATTATAGATCAATTATTTTCTCCAAGATAATGATTCAACATCTTCTGGTTTAACCATTAGTAACTCTTCACCTTCGCTTACCCCATTTGTAATTACAACAAAATTATCATTGGTTTTACCGAGCTCTACTTTTTGTTTTAGAATTCCTAAACCTGTTTTTAAAACTATATAACTAATAGAATCCGTTACAAAAACACTTTCTTGAGGAATGAATACTACATCAGTTAATTCTTCAATTAAAATTTGATTATTAGTTGTCATTGCAGGCCTTAGTAAAGTATCTTTTTCATTTAACTCAACCGTAACTTCAAAAACTTTAGCATCGCTATTTGGTAATTGCTCTCCAACATTAGCAACATCTATAACTTTTCCAGTAAAAGTTTTATCAGGGAAAGCATCAATAGTTAAATTAACACTTAACCCTTTTTTGAGGTTACTAATATCAATTTCGTTTACATAGGTTTTAGTTACCATTTTAGATAAATCAGGTAGAGTAGCAACAGTAGGATTCCAGACACCAATCTGACTACCAGAAGTTACTTTAACTCCGTTCCAATTTCTTTTATAAACAACCATTCCATCTTTAGGCGCTAAAATTTTTAATTCTTGAATTAATTCTTCTAAACGGTCTAATTTAGATTGCTCTTGCTTTAAAGATAATTTTACCTGATGAAGTTTAGCTGCATTTTGTTTTCTTTTTAATGAGATGTTTCCAATACTCTGCTTTAGCTTTCGTTCAGCTTTTTCTAAGTCAATTTCGGCTTGCCTTTGCACGGCAGGAGCCTCATAAGTACTTTGGTCGGAGATTAATTTTTTCTCTTCAATTTCATAATTTAAATTAATGAGTTCATCTCTTAACTTCATCATTTCAATGGCAGTATCTAATCTTGCCTGTTCGTATTCTGAGGTAATTTTTTCTACTTCAGTTGCTGTCGCACTCATTTTTGTGGCAACCTCAGATTTGTCTAATTGAGCAACATAATCACCTTGTTTAACATAAGTTCCTTCAGAAACGAGGTCAGTAATTTTAATTTGCCATATTCCATGAGATCGTAAACTAGTAGGCCCTTTAATGTCTTCACTTTCTTTAGCTTTTAATTCGCCAGAAGAATTGACTTCTATTCTGAAATCTCCTTTTTGAACAGTATTGTATAGTTTATCTTTTTCAGATTCTGGCCAAAAAATAAAAACAGCAATTACAAAAATTGTTACTCCAATTATTATCCAATGCTTTTTTTCTAAGTTTATCATACTCTATTTTTTTCCATTTGAAATGATCAATCCATCTTGTAAACGGATAATACGCTGCGTATATTCTGCAATATCTTCCTCATGCGTAACCATCACAATAGTATTGCCTTGTTGGTGTAATTCGGTAAATAAACTCATAATTTCATAAGATGTTGTAGAATCTAAATTACCAGTGGGTTCATCGGCAAGTAGTAAGCTAGGATTATTTATTAATGCTCTGGCAATAGCTACTCGTTGTATTTGGCCACCTGACATTTGATTAGGAAGAGATTCAGCTTTATCTTTTAAACCTACTTTTTCTAAAATGATTAGAGCTCTTTGGTAACGTTCATCTTTTTCTACATCGGCATAAACGAGTGGAAGAGCAACATTTTCCCAAGCAGATTTTTTTCCTAATAAATTAAAGGTCTGAAAAACGATACCAATTTCTTCATTTCTTATTAAAGCTAATTCATCATCAGTCATTCCTGCCACATCGGTTTCGTTTAAAAAATATTCGCCTCCCGAAGGTGTATCTAAACAAGCAATAATATTCATTAAGGTAGATTTCCCTGAGCCAGAACTGCCCATCAACGATACAAATTCATTTTTTTCAACATCTAATGAAACACCTTTAAGCGCATGAAATTCATTTTCACCTACTCCGAAAATTTTTCTCACATCTGTTGTTTTTATAATTGATCTCATTAAGATTGAATTTTATATTGCTGTCCATAGGTAAGTGGCTTAACTATAGAAAAAGTTACATGAAAAGAAATTTAGTTTAAATTATTTGATGTAAATCTAAAATAAGTAAGCGCAAGAAAGGGGAAAGTATTGTAAAAAGATGTTAAAAAAATGTAAATTGTTTTAAATAGGGGCTAATAGAAGGCCCTTTGCAGTTGAATATACTTTATTGACAGTGTTTATCAACGTAGGGTTTTACTTCAACGAGGTTATATGATAAACATTTATGCCAATCTTCACAGCCTTTTATAGAATCTCCTAGTTGGATATAACAACTTCCTCTGTTAAATAGGGAAAATGCAACATTTGAGTTTAATTCAATAG
>JAESTF010000300.1 GCA_016763795.1 Flavobacteriales bacterium | reverse complement strand
CATCCATTCCAATAAATGAAACGGATTGGTCGCTGTTCTTTTTTAAGTGTGTTATATCAGTGTGAACACCTAAGACTTTGTGCATAACACCGTTCTCATCAACATCAATAGCAATAGCCTGATGCAAAATTCTACAGTAATTCCCATCTTTCTTTTTACATCTAAAATCATAGCTCACTTTGTATTTTGGGATTTTTTCAGAGGGTATTTGTTTAAATAAAAAATCGACAACCATTTGCTCTTTTACAGGAATAAAATCACTATCCTCTGGGTGTAACCAGCTCATCCAATTGGCGACTGTCATTTCACTAACTTCATATCCCAGAACAGAGGTAATGCTATCGGAAACATAATCAATCTCCATAGTTTGAAAATTAAAAAGATAGTAATAATAAGGTCCTGGACTAAAAATGAACCCAAGAAGTTTATCAATATTGTATTTTCCTATTTCGGTGTTTTTGGCTTTCGTAACATCACTTTCTTCTCTCCACACTTCTTCAACGTAAGAAAGATTTTGTTTAGCTTTTTCTTTCATAATAGATTCTTCTTTAAATATACCCATTTATGGGTATTGACAATAAATGTAATAATAGTTTTATTTGTTGACCGAATTATTAGACAAACACATAGAATTTTACTGATTAACTTAAATTATCTACTATGAAAAAAATAATACAACTTTTAACATTAGCACTTTTAGCTTTTAATGGGGTTAAGGCTCAAAATTTTACTGAATTCCCCATATATGATGAGGAAAAAATAACAGGGAGCCAAGATAAGGGAAGTTTATTTGATTTTGATAATGATGGGGATGATGACCAATTAATTTCGGGAGGTACAAACGTAAAGACACTCTTGGTTTTCGTTAATGATGGAACAGATTTAGATTCTTCATTTGTGTTGTATGAATATGTGAATCAGGCAATAGGTGATTTTATCATCTCAGATTTTGATAATGATGGCGATGCTGATATTATAGTTTTAAAAAGTACTAGTGGAGAATTTTATTTACGTGAAAATATAGGAAGTGGGAATTTTTCTCCTCCAGTTGTTGTGCTAAACGAATCTCTTTTGGTTATAATCCTTGAACGTGGCGATGTAGATGGTGATGGTTTAGTTGATTTAATTTTTGCTTCATATTCACCACATCAATCGTATTGGAGTAAAAATTTAGGAGGATTAACATTTGCTGTTGCTGATACCTTGATTGATAAAAATGCAACAGGAAGCATGGTGATTAAAGCTATTCGTTCTGTCGATTTTGAGGGGGATGGTGACATGGATTTAGTAACAGTGGTAGGTGCAGGAACAAGTAATGTTCCATATGTAAGTATTAATGATGGGGTTGGTAATTTCGCAACGATAAACACCCCCGCACAAGCTGTGCATGGATCATTTTCATTGGAAGATTTTAATGGGGATGGTTATGTCGATTTTGGGTTGAGTGAATTTATTTCAGGGTCAAATACTGGTAAAGCAATGATATTTTGGAATGACCAATCCAATAACTTTTCTACAAGTACAACACTTGCTTCTTCTAATTACCCTACTACAATATCAGCATTCCATGCTTTCGATTTTGATCAAGATGGGGATCAGGATGTTTTAGTTGGTGAAGAGTATGGATTCTCAGCTGGAGGAGGTGTAATCTTTATCAATGACGGTTTAGGTAATTTACTAATTCTAACAAAAGAATTAGTAACAGTTTATTTACTACGTTTTTCGTAAGTAACAATCCAATGATAAATGAAATGCTTAGTTCTGATATTAATGGAGATGGACGAATTGATATTATTACTAAAACAAACCCTGATAAGGACATTATTCTTCATACGCAAAATGCTGATAGTACATTTAATAGCTTCAATTATGTCAATTATTTCATGGCGCATATAAGTAGATTACAGTACATTGATTTTGATGGTGACGGAAATAAAGATGTAATATCTATTGATGGGGGACAAAATGGAAAAATTCAAGTAAATTATAATAATGGCAATGGAATTTTTCCAACGGGAGATGTTGTATACGATAATACCCGTTATTTTTCATCTGATGCATTAATTACCGATTGGGATAAGGATGGGCTATGGGATATAGTATATGCCAGTTCAAATAAGGTTTATGTTCATATTAATTATCAAAATACTGCTAATGATACGTTAATTACTCTTTATGTTTCAAATGCTTCTAGCGTTATCGGAAATATTGCACACTCGTACTCAAAACCATTATATCTAGGAGATATAGATAATGATGGTGATAATGATTTGATTATTTCTGAAAACGGTGCTGGACCATCAGCAGGTAAAATTATGTGGATAGAGAATACAGGTTTACATTCCTTTATTCTACACTCACTTGCTTTACCAGGTGTGGATTCTTATGCTGTTGGAGATATAGATGGAGATAATGATTTGGACTTTGTGGGTACAGAAAGATTGTCTTTCAGCACTGAGCTTAGAACTTATCTATTTGATTTAGGAACTAAAACATTTGTTGCTGACCAAGTTATGACTACTACAGAAGATATGCGCAAACAATTTGTTTTGGCTGATCCGGATAGCGATAACGATCATGATATCGTTTTTAGTGGAAGTATAGGGTTAAAATGGTTTGAAAACACAAATGGATTAGGATCTCTTAATACAGATGTTGCTTTGACTACTATAAACATGGGTGCAACTGCAGGAATTGTATCTATCGATTTTTATGATGATGGATTACTAGACTTTGCAGTAACAGCATATGTTGGTGGTGAATATGTTATTATACCTATTATTAATCAAGGAGGTAATGTTTTTACACCATTATCAGGTATACCTACGACTAGTTCAGGAATTTCTATATTAATGGTGGAAGATGTTGATTCTGATGGTATTTCCGACATTATTACTTCGGGAGTAAATGTGACAGGTTCGCATTACCCTGTTTGGTTTCGTATTTGTTATTCAAGCAAAGATAGTATAGTTGAAAATGTTTGTAACAGTTATACTTCACCAAGTGGTAATTATACTTGGAGTACAAGTAATATTTATACCGATACAATAGCAAATTTATTGGGTTGTGATAGTGTAATCACCATTAATCTTACTATTACAACTGTAGATAGTTCGGTTACTCAAAACAATAATATATTAACTGCCAACACAGCAGGTGCTACTTACCAATGGTTAGATTGTGATAACGGAAACGCAGCAATATCTTTAGCTACAAATCAAAGTTTTACAGTTACTACTAATGGTAATTATGCGGTTGTTGTTACTCAGAATAGTTGTTCAGATACTTCAGTTTGTATGAATGCAACAATAGTAGGAGTTGATGAGTTAGAAGTAACTACAGTTGTAATTTCACCGAACCCAACCAATGGGTTAATGACTATTTCTTTTGAGAATAAGAATAAGGCTGTAAATTATGCAATAACAACAATAGATGGTAGACTTGTATTAGAAGGAACAACAAGAGAGGACTCTATTGAAGTTGATTTAAGGAATGAAAGTAACGGAATTTATTTCTTAAAGGTTAATCAAAACAATACAAATACTACTTATAAGATTGTTAAACAGTAAGTATATTGATTCATATTTAAAAGGAAGCACTCTATTAATTTAGGGTGCTTTTTTTGTCGTTCTGTTGTCGTAATTTGCTTGTCCCTTTTGCTGTTTACAGATGATAAATCCAATGATATCAGTCTGTAAGATGAAATGGTCAACGCTTGGAAAAGTGTGTATACAGCAATGTATCGAGAGTTACTTCTTTGCAATAAAAGCTACAGTAATGGAGCTTTTTATATTGGAGTAAATCCATCAAGTTTACTTGTAAGGATTTGTGAAAATAAAAAAGAAGCGATGACAATCACTTTTTGTTGTACGCGTTTGCTCTTGAGATTACGCAGCGCAGCGGAGTAGTCTCAGCAATAATTACTAGAAAGTAGTTTTATGTCGGACTAAA
Organism: Flavobacteriales bacterium; assembly: GCA_016763795.1. Classification (GTDB taxonomy): domain Bacteria; phylum Bacteroidota; class Bacteroidia; order Flavobacteriales_E; family Vicingaceae. The sequence continues at coordinate 21,459 of JAESTF010000300.1, read as the reverse complement.
ATTTCAAATTGGGTTTGCCAATTTTCTTTGAGGTTTTTCACCTTTTATAATGAAACGAGTACCTGAATAGTTAATTCCATAAAAAAATTCTTGCTGCAAGTTCAATGTGATAAAAAAATAAAATAATAAGTATAAACTAAAGCGCTGAAAAAAATGATCTTACCAAATTTTTGAGTGTAAATACTTGTATGTTTTTACGTGTTTTTGACTATTGTTTGGGAGTCATTTTCGAAGTATATTTGGGTTAATTATCAAAGAATAAAGAAAGAAATTTTAACATTAAAAATTAAATAAGGTTTTAGTTCTGTTTTGGAAATCACCTTGTGGAAACGCAAGGTGATTTTTTTGTTTTAATAATTGGGTTTCCCATTTTCTTCTTGAAATTACGAAATGAAGTGAAGTCACCTCTTTCCTTTCTATAAAATGAAGCTTTATTTTATAATCTTATACCACATTTGTGGTATTTTTTATTTTTAATAAACGCTAAGTCAGTTAGTTACGTTTTAGTACCGCATTTATGGTATTGTACTTTCTTTTATGAGTATTTACATTTGTCCTAAGTTATTTAGAATGATTCTAAATAAAGAATTTAAAAAAATAGATATGAAAAAAAATTTACTATTAATAGCTGCATTTATAACAGGTGGTTATGCTTTTGCTCAAGTTACAGATACTGTTTCTATGGGAGCAGGGTATGGAAATGAAAATTATTATACATTAAACAATGGAAATGAAGTTGCTGTTGTAAGAAATGATTGGGACTTGGCTTTTGCTTCTGATGGTGTTGGAGGTGCAAGTTCAACTATTCGAATTAATGGACCAATGGGTGTAGAGCTTTATAAGTATAGCAACAGTATTGGTGACTGGTCAACAGTAGATACAACAGGGTTTGCTTGGAGTGCTAATCAATTAGTTGATTCAGAGGAATCATGGACTGTAGGTGCTTTTAATAATATAGCACCAGTAAGTGGGTTTGATTTAGGTTGGGGTACTTATAGTACAACTACACATATTGTTACAGGAGATAGAATTTTTATTTTAAAATTGGCTGCTGGGAATTATAAAAAATTGATAATTAATACTTTGAGTAGTGGTGTTTATTCATTTCAATATGCAGATTTAAACGGTTCAAATTTGGTTAATACAACAATTACCAAATCAAATTATTCAGGAAAAAACTTTGGATATTATTCTATTCAGAATACAGCATCATTAGATAGAGAACCTGTTTCATCTTCTTGGGATTTATTATTTACTAAATATATTACTGATTTAGGGATATATTATGGCGTTACAGGTGTTGTGGCTAATGTAGGTGTTGAGGTAGCTCAAGTTTATCCTGTAAATGATGTTAATACTGAATCACATTTGGGACAGAGTTATACACCTAACATTACTACAATTGGTTATGATTGGAAACAATATACAGGAACCTATGTTATTGAAGATAGCTTAGTATACTTTGTTGAAGTTCCTAATGCTGATATCTATCGAATCATCTTTACAGGTTTTGGAGGTAGCTCAACAGGCGATTTCATTTTCACAAAAGAATTAGTAGGAACAGTAGGAATAGAAGAAGATGTAGAAGAGAGTGAAATCTTAAGTGTTTATCCTAATCCTGTGTCAGATATTGTTAACGTTACCTTTATTGGTAGCAACAATACCCAAATAAGTATATATGATGTTACAGGAAAACAAGTGTTTGAGAAAAACTCTAGTAATACAGGTTTAACTCAAGAAAAAATTGATGTAAGTAACTTAAAAAAAGGGATTTACTTTTTAATGCTAACCACAGCTAAAAATAAATCTACTCAAAAAATTATTGTTCAATAAAAATCATTTCAATGTCAAGATTCCCTGTGCCCCTTCGGGGGTCGGGGAATTTTAAATAACAGAAAATATGCCAACAATCGTTTTATATGCTTTAATCTATTTTACACTAGCACTTATATTTTATAGTGTTGGAGTTTGGGCTGAGCGAATAAAAAAAATGTTGAAACCTTGGCATCTCATTTTCTTTTGGATGGGCTTAATCGCAGATACTTTAGGAACAGCTTATGTAAAAGAACAAGTAGGAACGGTTATTTATAACTTTCATTCCATTACAGGAATATTAGGTTTATTACTAATGTTTATCCACACTGTTTGGGCCACTTACATTGTAATTGTAAGTAATCCAAAACAACTTTCTAGCTTTCATAAATTCAGCTTATTGGTTTGGGTAGTATGGTTAATTCCTTATTTCACAGGGTTAATTTCTGGAATGACTAGATAAAAAATAAAAACAATTTAACTATAAATTATAAACAGGGAAAAATGAAAAAATTAAGTAAAATAGTCCTCGTATTAACAGCATTTGTGTTGTTCTCTTGCGGTGGAGAAACTGCAAAAAAAGAAGAAAAAAGCGGAGTGATAGAAAAGAAAATAGGTGTTTTATTGGTAAACCATGGTTCAGTGGCTAAATCGTGGCGAAAAATGTTGTTAGATGTGGAAACACAGGTAAAGGAAGAGATACTGTCTAATCCTAAAATCAGTAAGGTAACGACAGCATTTATGGAATATACGGAACCATCAATTGCAACTAGAATGAAAGAATTTGATGCTGAAGGTTTTGATGAAGTAATAGTAGTACCAATTTTCTTAACAGTAAGCTCACATTATAGTCATGATATACCAGTAATATTAGGAGTAAGTGCCGATCCAAAATCGAAAGATTACATGGTTGGTAAAGAGGAAATTGAAGTATATAAAGCTAATGCTAGAGTAACAATTACTCCTCCTTTAGATTATTCTACCATTTTAAAAAAGAATGTAGAACGTAGAGTGATGGCATTAAGTAAAGATGCAGATAATGAAGGTGTTTTATTGGTGGCTTATGGTGATGCAGACTACAATCAACAATGGGAAGAAATGGTTGATGAAATAGGAAAGTATTTGAAAATTAAAAGTGGACACGAGAGTATTGCTTACGCTTGGTGTGGTCATTTAGTTGGTTATTCACCAGAACCAACAGTAAAAGGAATTGAACAATTATTAGAGTTAGAAGATAATGTAATTGTAATTCCAGTTTTAGTTGGTAATGATCCATACTTTCAAAAAGATATTATCCAAAAAGCAGTTGACATGGTTAAAGGAAATATTTTATACAAACAAGATGCTATTTTACCAGATGATAATTTGAATAAATGGGTAATTGATATTTCTAACAAAACAGCTGAAGGTTTATAAAATGCAAGGAACAATTTTTTTCATGAAGGAGATGAGGAAGATTATTGCGACATTAATTGTTGCGATAGTTTTCCTTTATTTCTGGATTAATGGACCTTTATTACAAATAGTTGAGGCTATTAATTTAGAAGCTGTAGAAACGAAGTACTCTATTCCTATTTTAGTAGGATCGGATGGTGTTGATAGTAAAAGTAATACAACATCATTTAACACACTTAATTTTGAAGATGAAGAATCATTTGGTCATGTGCTGTTGTTAGTAAAGAAAACACCTAATAATAATTGGGGATTTATTGCTGATGTAAAAAATAACCCTGGTTTATCAGAAGAGTTGAAAACTAAAATTTATGAGCATGCACAACAATTTTCTAAAAAAGAGGATGTTATAAAAACGCTTCCTTCAATGGAAATGTATTATGCTACAATTTCAGGAAAAGATAAATCTATTTATTTAGAGAGCACAGATATCATTAAAAATATAAGAGGTTATGCAGGAGAAATAAATGTAGGTGTTTTTATTGGAGAAGACGGTTATATTAAAAGAGTAGAACACATTGCATCTAAAGAAACACAAAGCTATTTATCTGATATTAGAAATGCTGGTTTTTACGAACAGTTTAAAAATATTTCTATTACAAAAGGAGACCAGCAAATTGATGCTGTTTCTGGTGCAACGTTAAGCTCTGAAGCTATAGCAAATACTGTGTCTCAATTAATTTCAGAAGGGACACCTTATCCTATTTCTAACTATTCTGAAATTGATGAAGTTAACTTTTTTAGTTTGTCAGCAATTTTAAATAGTACATGGATAATTCATATTGTAGTTATCTTTTTAATGTTTGCTTTTGCAATGCAACATTGGATTAAAAAATCTAAGAAAACCATACTTATTTTAAGCTCATTATCAGTTATCTATATTGGTTTTTTCCTTAATAACTCATTTACTTACATTTCATTTATCCATCCATTTGTAGGAACATCAGTTTCTTCATTGGTTGGTTTATATGCTTTATTTGTACTACTTGGAGCAATATGGGGTAAAAACACTTACTGTAAATATGTGTGTCCGTTTGGCAATATTCAGCGTTTAATCATTCAAGTTAATCCTTTAAAAACGAGTAAGAAGTTTTTCATTTCTAATAAATGGATAAAAAGAATTAGAGCAGCCATTGCAATTGTATTACTTACGGGTGTTTTATTAGGATTAAGAAATTGGAGCAATTTTGAGTTGTTTCCTGATTTATTTGGATTAAGTGTACTTAGCGTATGGTTTGTAATTACTGTAATTACGATTTTGCTTACTATGGTTTACCCGATGATTTGGTGCAGACTGCTTTGCCCAACAGGCTCAATATTAGACGGATTATCAGATTTAGTTAATTATAAACGAAAGAAATAAAATGAAGACAGAAGCATTATACCATAAAAATCTTATTAAAACAATTAAAGAATCACAAGAGTTAAATGCTATTGATTTTGATGCATACTCTGTTAAAATTTTAGTCGATTTTTTAAAAACATCGCACCGTAGATTTGTAGATCAATCCATCCCTAAAATTGAACAAAACTTTTTGTTGTTAACTAAATATTTTGAAGGGAATAACAAGCTTAAAACGATTTTCAATCTGTTTATAAAATTTCAAATTAACTTTTTGGAGCATATTCAGATTGAAGAAAGAACAATGTTCCCTTATGCTAAAACTCTTTATAAAGCAAGTGTTAGCAACTCTATACAAGCAGTACTATTAATTCATTTTAGTAAATACTCTGTTGCTGATTTTGCTGAAACTCATAACAACAATGAGCGTTATTTAACTGAAATTATTTTCTTGTTAAGTAGAGAAGAAGAAATAAAACGACATCCATTGTTTCATATTTTGATCAAGCAAATGTGTCAATTAGACAATGAAATAAGGACACATGCCTGGATAGAAGACAATGTTTTAGTAGATAAGGTAGAGGAAATAGAAGAAACCATTGCAAACTATGTAGCAACACAAAAAAGTTAGAAGTATGAGAAATCGTTTATCAATGAATATTTTACATGAAAATAATTTTGGATATATATCTAAATGTAAGTGTTGTAATGATTTGCAATTGAATTTAGGGAATGTTATTGTTACTTTTTCAGCAGAAGAATATGCTGATTTTGATTTGTTTTTTAATGAAATACGAGAAGATTTTTCATTAGAAATAGAAGATGGTAGTAGTAGAAAATATATTATTAGAACCAATTTAAATGAGTTGGTTTTGTCTCTTTCTTACCAAGAATTAAAAGATACTATAGAGCTATTAAATTTCTCTAACATTATGTTATCAGTTAATCAATTAACAAAAGGAATTAATGAAAAGTAAAATACTAATATCAGTTGTTTTACTAGTCTTTTCTTTAGCTGGGTTTTCTCAAAATATAACAATTAAGATATTGGATAACGAGAGGGAGCCAGTACCTAATACACACATATTAATTAAAGAAACTGGGAAATACATGCTTTCTGATATAAATGGGAAAGTAACGATCAATTTTAAAGATGAAGAATCATTAACCTTAGAAATTTCATTTATTGGTTTTCTCAAAAAAACACAGAAAATAGTACCTGGAAAAAACATTACAATAATTTTAAAAGAAGACATCGTTACGTTAAATTCCTTTGTAATAACAGGGCAGTACTCTCAAAATAGCCCTGAAAAAGCAGTGCAAAAAATTACCATTATAGATAGGAAGAAGATAGAAAAAATGGCCGCAGTTAACTTAAGAGATGTGTTAACTAACGAAATGAATATTCGAATTTCGCAAGACAATGTTTTGGGGTCTGGAATGAGCATGCAAGGAATGAGCGGGGAGAATGTGAAAATTTTAATAGATGGAGTACCCGTTGTAGGCCGTTTAAATGGGAATGTAGATTTAAGTCAGATTAACTTAAATGATATTGAGCGAATAGAAATTATTGAAGGTCCAATGTCAGTTAATTATGGAACAAATGCTTTGGCAGGAGTAATTAACCTGATTACAAAAACGAATAAAAAGGAGCGATTAAACTTAATTGCTAATTCATACAATGAGAATATTGGGCAGTATAATTTAGATGCAACTGTTTCTACTTCAATAAAAAAACATTCGCTTTCATTTTCTGGAGGAAGAAATTATTTTGATGGTTGGGTAGATGGCGATGCTGTTTTTGGAGAGAAACAAAGAATAGCAGATAGTACTCGTTATAAAAGCTGGAAACCAAAAGAGCAATTTTTTGGAAAAGCTAATTATAGCTATCAATTAAAAGATGGAAACATTAAATACACTGTTGGTTATTTTGATGGGAAAATTAGCAATAGAGGCTTGCCTAGAGCTCCTTATTCAGAAACTGCTTTTGATGATTATTATTACACCACAAGAATTGATAATTCGTTGTTTTTTAATAAGAAAATTGGATCGAATTATAATATTAAGAGTACAGTATCTTACAATGATTACAAAAGGATTAAAAATACTTTCTTTAAAGATTTAACCACATTAGAAGAAACTCAAACCGAAAATTCAGGAGATCAGGATACAACCAGATTTAACCAATGGATAATTAGAAGTAGTTTTTCTACATCTAAAGACAGTATAAAGGTTAATTATGAATTAGGTATAGATTTTAATATAGAAGAAGCATTTGGAAGAAGAATAGAAAATAAAACACAAACAATGGGCGATTATGCTGGTTATGCCAGTGTTGAGTATAGGCCATTTAAAAATACTATAATTAGACCTGGAGTGAGATATGCATACAATACCAATTACCAAGCACCAATAACACCCTCACTTAACATTAAACAAACCATTGGTAAATTTAATGTTAGAGCATCTTATGCCAGAGGATTTAGAGCTCCATCATTAAAGGAGTTGTATTTTGATTTTGTAGACATTAATCACAATATAGTTGGAAATACAGACCTAAAAGCGGAGCAATCCAACAACTTTAATTTATCAGTAAACTATACTAAAATTATAAAAAGCTACATTCTTAAAATGGAAGCTAGTTCTTTTTATAATAAAATAGAAAACTTAATTACCTTGGCTCAAGGTTCTGGTGCAGAGTATTCTTACGTTAATATTGGAGATTACGAAACACATGGAATTCAGTTAAACAACAATATATCTTACAATCATTTTAAGTTCGGAATAGGAGGCTCGTACATCGGGAGATATAATTACCTATCAGAAACTAATAATATTGAGGCGTTTAGTTATACGCCAGAATTAAAAAGTAGTATTAATTATGAATTTCCCAAGCAACAATTGTTTATTGCCTTTTTCTACAAATTTACTGGAGAGTTACCAGGTTTTAGAATAGATGCGAATGATGAAATAAGACAAACGTATATCGAATCATATCACACCGCAGACCTTTCAATAGGTAAAAAGTTTTGGAAAAAACGAATGCAAGTTACTTTAGGAAGTAAAAATCTGTTTAATGTTAAAAACGTGAGTTCAGTTTCGCAAGGATCTGTTCATAGTAGTAATAATGGCAGTTCTCCTGTGGCAATGGGAAGGACTTACTTTTTAAAAATGATGCTTAATTTTAGTTATGATAAAAACAATTAAATATTCAATTCTAGTATTAGTTTCAGCAACTCTTTTTTCTTGCGAAAAAAAAGAATTGCCAGTTCCTGCTCACGATCCTGGAGACGTAATTACGACTAGTGTTTCTATGAATTCAGACTATCGCTACCAATTATTTTTTGATTTAGAAACAAATACAATGGTGAAAAGGAACTTAAAAACTGATTGGGATTTAGGTTTTGAAACAACTGCTTCAGGATTTCATATCATACTAAATACAGCCAAAGCAATGTTTTCAGCGAATACTTTTCAAACCGATTTTTCATTAATAACCGATACTACGGGGCTGAGTTTCAAATGGGATGAACCTTCTGGACATATAGATAGTACAGCAATTAAAGACTGGAGAGGAGCTCAAAATGTATATGTTATTGATAGAGGTTATAATGAAATAGGACTCCATTTAGGGTTTAAGAAGGTAGTTTTTCAATCTGTAAATAGTACTGAATATGTTGTTCGGTTTGCTAATTTAGATGGTACAAATGATATTACTTATCAAGTAGCTAAAGATGACCAATATAACTTTTCTTTTTTATCATTAAACGGTAGTGGGAGTATAGCTTCTATTCAACCCCTAAAAGAAGATTGGGATATTGTTTTTACACAGTATATCAATATTTTTTATGATCAAGACCCTCCCTTACCTTATTTAGTTACGGGAACAATAACAAATCGTAATAAGGTGGAAGTTGCTCAGGTGTTTGATAAAGATTTTTCAGCAATTACTTTAGCTGATGTAGCTAACTATTCTTTATCACCAAATATTAATACGATAGGTTACGATTGGAAATTTTATGATTTTGATACAGGTCAATATGCTGTAGATGTCAATCAAAATTACATTATTAAAAGTACAGAAGGCAAGTATTTTAAACTACACTTTATTGATTTTTATAATACTTCAGGAATTAAGGGGACTCCAACATTTGAGTTCCAAGAAATGTAAAATGAATGTAAAATATATTGTGTGAATAAAAAAAGGTCTTGCAAAAGCAAGACCTTTTTTATTAGGGTGGAAGATGGGATTCGAACCCACGACTTCCGGCACCACAAACCAGCGCTCTAACCAACTGAGCTACAACCACCATTTAAGGACGGCAAATATACTGCTTTTTTCAAAAAACAAAACATTTCTTATAAAAATTGTTTGGTAAATTTTAAATGGTTTATTGCGTAATTTTGAAAAGTGCCTGAAGATCAAAAAATAACATTAAATATTGAGGGAATGACCTGTGCTAATTGTGCTTTAGGAATAAAGAAGCAATTAGAAAAAAAAGGGTTGGAGAATGTTACTGTTACCTTTTCTACAGGAGAAGCATCCTATAATAACACACAAAAACTAAGTTTAGAAGAAGTTAAAGCAGGTATTGATAGCTTAGGATTTAAAGTAGTTGATGAAATTGTTGATGAAGAAGGATTATCTCCAGTAGAAAAGAAATTCTATTTCTCGTTGATTTTTACAATTCCACTGTTTTTACACATGTTTTTTGCGCATGATTTTATTTTAAATAATGTGTGGGTTCAATTAGGATTGAGTGTTCCTGTAATTATTATTGGTCTTTTCCATTTTGGAAAGAGTGCATTTGGTTCGTTAAAAACTGGCGTACCTAATATGGATGTACTTATTGTTATTGGTATTACTTCTGCTTTTGGCTATAGTTTATACGGAACAATGGCTTATTTAGGATTACCAGAAGCGCACAATTATTTATTTTATGAAACCGCAGCAACAATAACTACATTGGTGCTGTTGGGAAACGTGTTGGAACATCGTTCTGTTAAACAAACTACTACAGCAATTAAAGAACTAAATCAATTACAAAAAATAGAAGCCAAACGTATTTTACCAAATGGAGAAATAGAATTGGTTGATTATGATGATATTGTAGTAGGAGACATTCTTCAATTTAATACAGGGGATAAAATTGCAGTTGACGGAGAAATTATTTGGGGAGATGCCGTTATTAATGAAGCAATGATTTCTGGAGAAAGTACTCCAGTAAATAAAAAAAATACAGATAAAGTTATTGGAGGAACTATTGTAGCAGATGGTTCTATTAAAATGAGAGCAGAGAAAGTAGGGGATGAAACAGTACTTTCTAAAATTATTGAATTAGTAAAAAATGCTCAACAAGATCAGCCAGCGATACAGAAATTAGGAGACAAAGTGAGTGCTATATTTGTTCCTGTAGTTGTTGGAATAGCAGTGTTAACTTTTACATTAGCGTACTTTATTTTTGATTTATCATTACAACAGGCTATTATGCAAAGTATAGCGGTTTTGGTAATCTCCTGTCCATGTGCAATGGGTTTGGCAACACCAACCGCAGTTATGGTAGGGATAGGTAGAGCAGCTAAAAAAGGAATTTTAATTAAAGGAGGGAGCACCTTAGAGCAGTTTGCAGTAGCTAAGACCATTGTTTTTGATAAAACAGGAACATTAACAACTGGCAATTTTGTGATTAAAAAGACAAAGCTTTATGCTTCCGTAGGTGAACAAGAATTAAAAAATATCTTATTTAGTTTAGAACAACATTCATCACATCCAATCGCTAAATCTATTGTAAATCATTTAAAAAATGATGCTGTTACTATTGAATTAACTGAGGTTAAAGAATTGAGAGGGAAAGGACTAGAAGCTAAAGATAAAACAGGAAACTATTATCAATTAGGTTCTTATCGTTTGGCAGAACAGTTAACCGAAAACCAAAACCATTCTATTTATTTGATTAAGAATAATGAATTAATTGCAGGTGTTGATATTGAAGATGAGCTAAAAGATAATGTCGCTGAAACAATTACATTATTAAATAAGCAAGGTTTAAATACAGTAATGTTGAGTGGAGATAAGTCTGATAAATGCGAAGAATTGGCAAATCAAATAGGAATTAAAAGAGTTTATAGCCAGCAATTACCGGAAGAGAAATTAATTAAGATTGAGAATTTACAAAAAAAGGCCCAACAATTATGGTAGGAGATGGAATTAATGATGCTCCAGCTTTAGCAAAATCAAGTGTAGGGATTTCATTAAGTAATGCGACACAAGTTGCAGTGCAAACAGCTCAAATTGTATTATTAAACGATAAAGATTTAAGCCAAGTTTATGAGGCTTATTTAATAAGTAAACACACCTTAAAAACGATTAAACAAAACTTGTTTTGGGCATTTGCTTACAATATTGTAGCCATTCCAATAGCTGCTTTTGGCTTTCTTAATCCCATGGTAGCAGCGTTAGCAATGGCTTTTTCTGATGTGATAGTTATTGGAAATTCTATCCGATTAAAATCGAAAAAATTAAAATAATTTGATTTGTGCTTATTTTGGTATCTTTACCCTAAGCATTAATAATTTGTACATGAAATTAAATAGAAAAACAACGGTAATCGTTTTGCTTTTAATGAGCTTAACTTTTTCATCATATAAAATTGCGGCAACATTATATCAAACAAAAACAGGTACAGTTTCATTTAGTTCCGATGCTCCTTTAGAAATAATAAAAGCCTCATCAAATAAATTGGCAGGTATTTTGAGTTCTGAAAAAAAATCGTTTGCATTTGTTGTCCCTATGAAGAGTTTTGATGGTTTTGGAAAACCTTTACAGAGAGACCATTTTAACGAGAACTATATTGAATCAGACAAATATCCTAATGCAAAATTTGAAGGTAAAATTATTGAAGATATTGATTTTTCTAAAGATGGGAACTACAAAGTGCGAGCAAAAGGTAAATTTTCTATACATGGAGTAGAAGAGTCAAAAACAATTAAGTGCGATCTAACTATTAAAGGAAAAGAGATTAAAATAAGATCTAAATTTAGTGTGATGTTAGAAGATCATGGCATTAAAATTCCTTCTGTTGTTAATCAAAAAATTGCAGAAAAAATTGTAGTAAGTATTAATTTATCGTTACTACCTCGCTAAAATTTTAATGCATCGTGGTTAGATTTTTTCTAAAATATAGCACATTATATTTTTTATTAGCAATAAGTATTGTTGCTTTTGGACAAAGTCCACATTTTAAAAATCATGCTATTTTTAAAGGTCAAAAAGGTTATACCGTTAATAAAGTTTTTCAGGATAGTAAAGGTCTTTTGTGGTATGGGACTTCAGAAGGATTAGTGCTTTATGATGGGGTTAGTTATACTAAATTTACAACAGAAGACAGTTTAGCATTAAACAATGTAACGTCAATTGCAGAAGATGAAAATCATAATTTGTGGATTGGACATAAAAAAGGGAAGATTAGTATTATTGATGATACCTACAATATTACTGTCTATACAGATTTGGATAGTTTGTTATCTGAAGACATTTCGGAAATTAAATTTATAAATAAAGAACGGTTTTTAGTAGCGACACTTGGAGCTGGGGTATTTGATATAAACAAGAAACAGGTTTCTATATACAATTCAGAGACTGGTGCAGATGATTATGTTTATGATATAGAGCTAGATGATGCAGGTCATATTTGGTTAGCAACAGACATTGGTGTACTGGTTCAAAAAAATGATAGTTGGGGAAAAACGTCTATGCATGATGGATTACCTGATAATATTGTAAAAGAGTTAGAATTTGACAATTCTGGAAGGTTATGGATAGGAATGGAAGAGGCCGGAATGGCAATTTATAATCTTGAGAATAAAAAAATAACGCCAATACCAAATTGGCAATTTGGAAGTTTAAACCATTTTTTAATTAGAGAAGAAGGAGAGTTATGGATCAGTACTAAAAGAAAGGGAATAGTAAAATTAAATTATAAAAGCGAAAGTGATTATCAATACAACAACTATTTAGAAACAGATGGTTTAATAAGTAACCGGACAAAAAGTATTTTTAAAGATAATGAAGGGAATATCTGGATTCCATCTAAAGAAGGAGTCTCTCAATTTACAGGTAATTTATTTGAAATTTTAAACACAAATGGAGGCTTGCCTGCTAATCAGGTGTATAGTTTTGTTATTGATTCAGAAAATAGGTATTGGGTGGCTTCTGTTGGTGGTCTTTTTGTAATGACTAAATCTATGGTGGGCACATTTACTTCTCAGAAACTATTGGCTGATGAAAAATATGCTAATCAAACTTATACATCTCTATACCAATCGGATGATAGTACTATTTGGATAGGAACTTATGGTTATGGAGTTTATCGTTTTAATACTAAAACGTTGGCGTTTAATAATTTTAATTCAGAAGGAAATTTATCTAACAATAATGTAATATCTATAGGTGGAAATAGCGAGAATATTTGGTTTTCTACCTCTGGTGGAGGAATAAATTATCTCAACAAAGATGATGAGAATTTTGATTTCAAGAGTTATTCAAAAGAGAGTGGCTTAGGAAGTGATTATTTGTATTCAGCATTTAAAGATTCTAAAGGACGCGTTTGGTTTGCTCAGGATGGAGGAGGAGTTTCTTTGTTAGAAAATGGAAAACTGATAAGTGTTGAAGGGTTTGATCTATTAAGTAACGTGGTTTATGGAATTGTGGAGGATGGACTAAATAATATTTGGTTTACTACAGCAAATGTAGGTTTAATTAAATATGATGGAGAAAAATATCATCATTTTACGACTAAAGATGGCTTGATTACAAACTCTTTCAATTCTATTATAGTAGATAATCAGGGGAATTGTGTTTTAGCAAGTAACGAAGGTATTACTGTTGTAGATATTAAAAATAATCAGTTTTTTAACTATAGAGAAGATGACGGTGTTGCATATTTAGAACCTAATTTAAATGCAATATTTAAAGATAATACTGGTACTATCTGGATTGGGACAAATAATGGAATAATAAAGTATGATTATGAAATTACTAATGATAAACTAAAAGGTGTTAAGGTTTACATTACTAAAAAGCAAACATTAGAAAATGAGTTAACAGATTCTGTTAGTGTTTTGAGTTATGATGAAAATCATTTGATTTTTAACTACATTGGTTTATGGTATAAAGCTCCTGAAAATATTGTTTATCGATATAAAATTGAAGGGCATGATGTTGATTGGATTTACGCTCAAAAATCTTTAACAGCAACATACTCAGGATTACCTCCTGGAAAATATACATTTAAAGTTGAAGCTACAATTGATGAAAAAAATTGGAAAGGAGTAGAAGCTGCTCAGTTTTATTTTAAAATTGAAGCTCCTTTTTGGCAAAAGTGGTGGTTTATAATTGCTGTTGTCTTATTAATTGTAGTAGGACTTTATTCTTTTATGAAAATTAGGGTTGCGAACCTAAAAAAGTCAGAAGAGAAATTAAAAGACGAAGTAAAAAAGAGGACTGCTGAAATTTCTAAACAAAAGGATGAATTAGAAAATAATAAAGATATTATTGAGCAAAAGAATAAAGATATAATGGATAGTATTCATTATGCGAAAAGAATCCAATTGGCGATATTACCTCCTAATAATTTCGTGAAGGAGCATTTACCTAATTCTTTTATTTTATATAAACCTAAAGATGTTGTTGCAGGTGATTTTTATTGGATGGAGTTTTTGACTGATAATGAGTCGATAATGATGAATGATGATGAAAATACACAACACAGAGCCGAAGACCCATCAGTTGTGCTTTTCGCAGCAGCAGATTGTACAGGACACGGAGTTCCTGGAGCAATGGTAAGTGTTGTTTGTAATAATGCGTTAAATCGTTCTGTTAGAGAGCATGGGTTAACTGATCCTGGAGAAATTCTTAATAAAACACGTGAAATTGTAATTCAAGAATTTGAAAAATCTGATGAAGATGTAAAAGATGGAATGGATATCGCATTGTGTTCTTTAGAATTTGATGTCAATCTGGACGGAGTCGAAGATAAATCAAAAACTTTGTTGAATTATGCAGGAGCTCACAACCCTTTATGGATAGTTAGAGATAGCGATTCTGATCCTATTAAAGGGTTAGATCTTGAAAATACAAGACAAGTAGAAGGTGAGAGTTGTATAATATATGAGGTGAAAGCAAATAAACAGCCTATTGGTAAATTTATTGATCCTAAGCCATATACAACGCATACTCTTGAATTACAAAAAGGAGATTCAATTTATATTTTTACAGATGGTTATGTTGATCAGTTTGGTGGGCCAAAAGGGAAGAAGTTTAAAACTAGAGCTTTTAGAGAATTATTGTTATCGATCCAAGGTAAAAGTATGGATGAACAACAAACAATTATTGATGATGCATTTGAAACCTGGAGAGGTGATTTAGAGCAAATTGATGATGTCTGTGTACTTGGAGTGAAAATTTAAGATTTTTTTAAGAACGATTATCTCCACAACAAGTGCGAGGATGGTGCTAAAAAAGAAAGGCTATTTTCAAGATTTATTCTGGATTAGCTAAACCTTATCCATTCTTGCGTTCTATAGAAGAACATAACGTAGCCTCTAACATTAAGTGTGTTTTTATCTTTTAACCATATTTTACAATCGTAAATTTTCCCATTTTCAGGATCTAAAATAGTTCCATCTTCAAATTCATTATTGTCTTGTTCTAAATCTTTAATGATTTCCATACCTAGTACAGGTTGGTCTTTTCGGTAATCACTACATTTTATACAATTCTTTTCTTTCTTTTTGGGATTTAAAATATCGATAATCTTACCAAAGTATTTATCCCCCTTTTTATAAATCTCTACAATAGATTTTTCCTTTCCAGTTTCATCATCTATGGTTTTCCATTTACCAACAATACTTTGAGCATTAGTCGTATAAACTAATAGTGTAAATGTTATGAATATTAATGATTTTTTCATTGTTTTGATTTATTGAATACTCTCAATCATTATTTCTAAGATCTCTTGAGCAGCTTTACTAATTTTTGTTCCAGGACCAAAAACACCAACAGCACCAGCATCAAATAGGTAATTATAATCTTGTTGAGGAATAACTCCGCCAACAATTACCATAATGTCTTCTCGTTCTAATTTTTTGAGCTCTGCAATTACTTGTGGCACTAGGGTTTTATGTCCAGCAGCTAAAGAAGAAACACCTAAAATGTGTACATCATTTTCTACGGCTTGTTTAGCAGCTTCAGCAGGTGTTTGAAATAAAGGACCAATATCTACATCAAAACCTAAATCAGCAAAAGAGGTAGCAATAATTTTAGCACCTCTATCATGCCCATCCTGTCCCATTTTAGCCACCATAATCCGTGGCCTTCTACCTTCCAACTCAGCAAATTGGTTAGTCATTTTTTGCGCTTTTATAAAATCTTTATCATCCATAGCTTCAGAACTGTAAACTCCACTAACTGAACGTATTTGAGCTTGATATCTTCCAAATACTTTTTCCATAGCATCAGAAATCTCACCTAAAGTTGCTCTTTCTTTAGCCGCAGTTACAGCAGCCTCTAATAAGTTTCCATTTTTAGATTTAGCAATTTCGGTAATATTATTTAAAGCAGCAGTAACTTTCTCAGTATCTCTATCTGTTTTAATTTGATTTAATCGTGCAATTTGACTTTCCCTTACCGCATTATTATCCACATCTAAAATGTCTAATTGTTGTTGTTCATCAACAATATATTCATTTACACCAACAATAATTTCCTTGCCTGAATCAATTTTTGCTTGCTTACGAGCAGCAGCCTCTTCAATTCTAAGCTTTGGAATTCCCTTCTCTATAGCTTTCGCCATTCCGCCTAATTCCTCAACTTCTTCAATTAATTTCCAAGCTCGTTCAGCAATTTCATGTGTTAATCGCTCTACATAATATGAACCACCCCAAGGATCAACAGTTCTTGTTATTTCAGTTTCCTGTTGAATGTATTTTTGTGTATCCCTTGCAATTTTAGCCGAAAAATCTGTAGGTAAAGCAATAGCCTCATCCAATGCATTGGTGTGTAACGATTGTGTTCCACCTAAAGTAGCAGCCATTGCCTCAATAGTTGTTCTAGCAACATTGTTGTAAGGATCTTGCTCCGTTAAACTCCAGCCTGAAGTTTGTGAGTGTGTTCTTAATGCTAAAGATTTAGGATTTTTAGGATTAAATTGCTTTACAATTTTTGCCCATAACATTCTACCTGCTCTCATTTTAGCAATTTCCATAAAATGATTCATACCAATTCCCCAAAAGAAGGATAGACGAGGAGCAAAACTGTCTATGTCCATTCCCGCAGCAATACCCGTTCTAATGTATTCTAACCCATCTGCTAAAGTGTAAGCTAATTCAATGTCATTAGTCCCTCCGGCTTCTTGTATGTGATATCCCGAAATACTAATTGAATTGTATTTAGGCATATTTTTAGCCGTGTATTTAAAAATATCAGCTATAATTTGCATCGAAGCTTGAGGAGGGTATATGTAAGTATTTCTTACCATAAACTCCTTTAAAATATCATTCTGGATGGTTCCTGCTAATAATTCTGGAGCTACACCTTGTTCTTCTGCCGCAACAATATAAAAAGCTAAAATGGGTAATACAGCTCCATTCATTGTCATAGAAACCGACATTTTATCCAACGGAATTTGATCGAAGAGTATTTTCATATCCTCAACCGAATCAATAGCAACGCCAGCTTTTCCAACATCTCCTTGCACACGTTCGTGATCAGAATCGTAACCTCTGTGTGTAGCTAAATCAAAAGCAACAGAAAGCCCTTTTTGTCCAGCAGCTAAATTTCTACGGTAAAAAGCATTTGACTCTTCTGCAGTACTAAAACCGGCATATTGTCTAATAGTCCATGGTCGCATAACGTACATGGTTGAGTATGGACCTCTTAAATTTGGAGCAATACCAGCAGCAAAATTAAGATGTTTTAACCCTTCAATATCTTTAATAGAATAGTTGTTTTTTACTGAAATTTTTTCAGCAGTCATCCACTCGGAACTATTTTTATCAATACCTTTTGGCAGACTTAGAATGATATTATTGTATTGAATATTTGAAAAATCAGCATTTATTTTTTGGAAGATATGCCAAGATTTTTGTGCTATTTTATCCGTTAGTTCTTCAATATAATATGCACCATCAGCTGGATTATTTACTTTGTCAAAGAATGCTTCTTCTTTTAAAATGTGTTGCAAATTTCTAGCAATTCTATTAGAAAAACTAAGTTTATCACTATCATGAGGTTGAACAGTTAAACTATCACAACCACCAATAATGGCTGACATAGCTTTAGTTGTATTTCGTAAAATATCAAAGTTCTCATCTTCTTCAGATGATGTTTCAATAGAAGTTTCTGAATGAATAAGCATTGATGTATTTTTTACATCATAATGTGTTAAAATTAATTGCCATAATTTTCGAGCAGCTCTTAATTTTGAGATTTCAAAAAAATAGTTGGTGCTTACCCCAAAAGTGAATTGCATTTTACTTGCAATTACACCTGGATCAATTCCTTTATCCGTTAGTAGCTTAAGATATTTAACACCTTTACTTAAGTTTAAAGCTAATTCATCAACAATAGATGTATCTGATGAGTGCTTTACAGTAATGGTTTTAAAGTTAGATGTCGCAGTAGTTAACTCTGCTAATTCATCAATGGTAACATTCTCAGATTCAGATAAAATATCATAACTAATACTTCCTTGATTAAGCTTTACAAGTGCTGAAGTGAATTTTGGCTTTGAATTATAAAAATGAACTTCAATAATATCCGTTTGAATACCTTTTAATAAGAGATTCATTTCTGATTGATTTTTTATTTCGCCAATAAATAAAATAGAATTTGCACCACCTTTAAGTGCTAATAAAGCATTTTGATTGCTCTCTTCAATGTTTTGAATAGCAACGGTTTCTCTAATTTTCCAATCATTATTCTTTTTATGAGGAGTAGGAGTTAGTAGTTCCGAGCTACTGCTGTAAAATGGTTGAACATTAATTCCTTCATCAGAATTCCATACCAATGTTTCTTGGTAATCTTTTCCTTTAAGATCGGTATTGATTTTATCAATCCAAGCTTGATGACTTACTTCTTCAAAATCTTCAAATAATCCCATTATTTTTAGTTAATCTCTTTGAAATCATTGTTAATTCTGGTGATTCCGAAACTTTGGAATTGTGTCGAGAATACAATGGTTTATATCATCGCGAAGATAAGCAAAATGTAAGAAATCAATAGATTTATTCAGTTGTAAAGACAAAAACTTCTTCACCTTCTTTTTTCATGTAGTAGTTTTCTCGAGCAAATTTTTCTAGTGTGGCAGGATTTTCGGTTAAATCGAATAACTCTTTGCTGGTTTTTTCAATGGCTTCGTTAAAGTATTCTTTTTCAGATTCTAACTTTCTTAACTCTACATTATAAGAGTATGCAGTCATTACGTTGTTTTGATCAATAAAACTCACCCATATTATAAAAGTAAGAATACTATAGCTATACTTATTTTTTAGCCAAGATGGAATTTTTTGAATCATACCTCAAAGGTAAGTGAAGTTGTTTTGTAATAATAAGATGATAATGGATTTAATTAACAGTTTGTTGTTGAGATTATGAGTAGCTTTAAACTACTATTAAATCAATTTGTAATAAATCATTCTATTGAATAATGCTAGAGTTTGAGTTTTCAATTATATTTGTTGAGTGGAAATTCAAAAAGTAAAAATATTAATAATCCGTTTTAGTTCTATTGGAGATATTGTTTTAACAACTCCTGTTATTAGGTGCTTAAAAGAACAGTTTAGTGAGAATGTTGAAATTCATTTTTTAACCAAAAAACAATACAAAACAGTAATCGAATACAATCCATATTTAGTTAAAATACATACTATTGAAAAGAGTACCAATGAAATAATTGATGAATTAAAATCGGAAAATTTCAATTATATTATTGATCTACACAAGAATTTACGATCGAAACGTGTAATAAAAAGCTTAAAATGTATTTCGTTTGCCTTTGATAAGGCAAATTACCAAAAATGGTTACTAACTACTTTTAAGATAGATAAATTACCTAAAGCTCATATTGTTGACCGTTACATGGAAACAGTTAAAGTTTTTGATGTGAAAAACGATAATAAAGGCTTAGATTACTTTATTGGAGAAAGCGATAAGGTTAATTTGGAGGAATTACCTGTAACACATCAAAATGGATATGTTGCTTTTGCAATTGGAGCACAACATTTGACTAAACGTTTACCAATACACAAAATAATTTCTATTTGTAAGCAAATTAACCGACCCATTATTTTATTGGGAGGTAAAGAAGATGTTAAAGCAGCCAAAGAAATTACTAATGCTGTTGGAGTGAATATTTATAATGCTTGCGGAAAATATTCAATTAATCAATCAGCATCTATAGTGGAACAAAGTAAGGTGTTAATTACACACGATACAGGATTAATGCATATTGGAGTAGCATTAGGTGTTAAAATTGTTTCTGTTTGGGGAAACACTGTCCCTGCTTTTGGAATGTATCCCTATTATCCGAATAATTCCGGAAAGTATACAATTATAGAGAATAACAATATTAATTGTCGACCATGCTCCAAAATTGGTTACGACAAATGTCCTAAAAAGCATTTTAAGTGCATGGAAGATATTGATGAGAGTTTAATCGTTGAGAGTTTAAACTAAAGAGTTTATTTATATGCTTCAATCGCATAGTTCAATACTTTTTTTGCTTCTTTTTCATCAGCTAATCCTAAAGATTTCATTTGTCCGGGACCTTTGTAATTAGAAAAAAATGTTTCTAATATTCTAGTTACACCATTAAATTGTTGGTCTAATTCGTTTAGAGAGTTTGCGTTATAAAAGGGAGTTTTTGTCATTACAGCAATTAATTTGTCATCTTGTTCACCATTGTCTAATAATTTTAAAACTCCAATAAGCTTCGCTTTTACAACTGAGCCTCTATTAACAGGAGGACCTAATACTATAACATCCAGAGGGTCACCATCACCACCTAATTTTTTAGGGAGAATTGTTTTAGGAATCATTCCATAATTCCCCGGATAACCAAGGTATTTAACTTTTCTTGGTTCACCATTTCTAAATTCCCAGTTCATGTTTCCTGTTTCTTTATTTACTTCCCATTTGTCAACTGTTCCTGTTGGTATTTCTATAACAACATTAATATCTCCATCAGAGTAGATAGGTTCATAACCAGTTAAAAAGTTCTTTTCACCAATTAAAAGATAGGGATCTTTTTTTGTTAGAATTATAGCTTCTGAAGCTTGCTTTATTTCTTTGGTTGGAGCTTCGTTACAAGAAGTAAATAAAATAAACACAGAAGTAATGGTTATGAAAAAGAGTCTCATTTTATAAAGAAATATGTTTTTTAAAATGATCAATTCTCCATCTTTGAGTAAAACAAAAGTATTGTTTTTTTACAGGAATAAACTTTAAATCTGAGTTGTAATTACGTTGAATCTTGTAGAATTTCATTAAAGAATCAATGAATCAACAAAAGGATGTTTTTCTCACCCTTTTGTTGAAGTAGATTAATCTTTAGCAATTATAAATTTTTTCACAACTGTTTCATTATTTGCTGTAAAACGGAGAAGGTATTGTCCGTTGTATAAAGATCTAGTGTCAATATGAGCAATTGTGCTTCCTTGATAAATAATTGATTTTTGGATTGATTTTCCTGTGATATCAAATAATTCAACACTAATGTTTTCTTTAACTAACGAGTTAAATTGCATTACAATAAAATTGTTAGCAGGGTTTGGGTAAACATTAATTTGTACGTTTT
>JAESTF010000299.1 GCA_016763795.1 Flavobacteriales bacterium | reverse complement strand
TTCAACAGTAACCTTCCCTGACGGAACAACTGCAACCATAACTGCTAATACAACTTATACTAGTAATTTACTGTCTATTTCTGGATGTGATTCTATTATTACAACCAATGTTACTATGGACTCCGTTTACAATCAGATTGAAAACATTAGTGCCTGTAATAATTCTACAGTAACTTATCCAGATGGAACAACTGCAACCATAACTGCTAATACAAGCTACACCAGCAATCTTCTATCTATTTCTGGATGTGACTCTATTATTATATCGAATGTTACTGTTGATTCCGTTTCCACAATAATATGTCAAGACATTAGTTTATACCTTAATAGTACAGGAAATGCATCAATAAGTGCAAATAATATTGACGGAGGTTCAACATCATCATGTGGAATAGTTAGCATTACAACATCAAATACAAATTTTAACTGTAACGATATAGGTCCTAACAATGTAACGTTATATGTAACTAATAATGGAGGAAATATAGACTCTTGTGTAGCAATTGTAACAGTTATCGATACAATTCTTCCTATTGTAATTTGTCAAGACATTACTATTTACTTAGATAATAATGGTAATGCAACTATTCTTGATTCTGATTTAAACAATGGAAGTAATGACTCATGTGGAGTTGTCTCAGTTGTAGCATCTCAAACTACATTTAATTGTACTGATATTGGTATAAATAACATTACCTTAATTATAAGTGATGTAAATGGAAATATCGATTCTTGTATTGCTATAGTTACAGTTATAGACACTATTTCGCCTACAGTTTCTTGTCAAAATATCACCCTATATCTAGATATTAATGGTAATTCGTCAACAACTGCAAATGATCTAGATAATGCTTCTTCTGATATATGTGGAATTGCTTCCCTTACAATTAGCCAAAACACTTTTACTTGTAATAATCTTGGAACAAACAACATTACACTTATAGTAACTGATAATAATGGAAATACTGACTCATGTACAAGTACAGTTACAGTTCTTGACACCATCTCTCCAAGCATTATTTGTCAATCAAATCGAAATGAATATTTAGACAGTAACTGTAAATTTATTATCCCTGATTATTCAATTAATTCTACTATTTCAGACAATTGCACATCTATTACAAACTTTACCATCACACAAACTCCTACTGCAGGTACATTACTATATAATGTTGGAACTACTCAGTACATATCTATTACAATAGAAGATGAAAGTGGAAATATTGATTCATGTGGCTTTACTATCACATTACTCGATAATATTCCACCAGAATTAACCTGCCCGTTAGATCAAATGGTAGAAACTGATTTCACCTGTGTTTATGAAATAAATGATTACAGGACATTAATTACTAATAATTTGGACAACTGTGACATCAATAACCTTACAATAACCCAAGTCCCACCTCCAAACTCTATGATAACTGCAGACCATACAAATGGTATTGACACAGAAGGACAAACAGTTGTTACCATAACAATAGAAGATCAATCTGGAAATATTAATTCTTGTGATTTTATTGTAAATGTAACCTGTATTACCGATTTAACCATACCACAATTTATATCCCCAAATGGAGATGGATCTAATGATTATTTAGTAATTAAAGGAGTAGAAGTTTACCCTGAAAACACTATTACCATATTTAATCGTTGGGGAGATATAATTTATACAGCATCCCCTTATTTAAATGATTGGAATGGAACATCTGATAAAGCATTATACGGAGAAAAAGTGCCTGATGGCTCCTATTTTTATTCTTTCAAATCCTCTCCAGATGCAGATAAAATATCTGGTTATATCGTAATTAAAAGATAGATAGAGATGAACAAACTAATAATCTTAATTACTTTATTTTGTAGTGTAACCTTAGTTGCTCAAAACAGAATAAACTATAGTCAGTATATGCATAACCAAGGTGTATTCAACCCCGCATATTTCGAGATAAACAATCAATTAGTGGCTACAACTTATCTAAGAAAACAATGGGTGGGTATTCAAGGAGCTCCAAGTACGAAGAGCTTAGTTGCTGGTTTTACTGTTAAAGACAAACACAATATCAACCTCAATATCTATCAAGATGATATTACTATTTATAGTGATTTAAGTCTCGGGCTAGGATACAACTATAGAATCCTCATCAATAAAAACAGCCTACTATCTTTAGGTTTAAAAGGTGATTTTGGCTTTTTCAATAGTGATTATTCTTCTTTAGAAGCTCAAGATTTAGACGATAATATTTTAATTAAAAATACATCTTCACAAAAATATATCAATTTTGGTGCTGGTTTATTTTATCAATCAACCATTTTTTTTACAGGAATATCGGCACCCTATTTAGTTAATAACTCATTAATCCAATCTAAAAATGGATTAGTCGATAAAAATTTTGAATTTAATCACATATACTTTACTATGGGAGGGAAATTTGATTTAAACAACTTAAGCTTCACTCCCACTACATTAGTTAAAATGGTATCTGGAAGCCCAT
This sequence comes from Flavobacteriales bacterium, assembly GCA_016763795.1. Classification (GTDB taxonomy): domain Bacteria; phylum Bacteroidota; class Bacteroidia; order Flavobacteriales_E; family Vicingaceae. Next base: position 2,155 of record JAESTF010000299.1, on the reverse strand, counting down.
TACAAGTCGAAGTAAATGCAAATTTTTTGATTAAAGAAAAGGTGTGGTTAAGTGGTGGTTATAGATCAAATAATGCAATTATTTTATCTGTCGGCTATGTGATTTTGGAAAATATAAAACTAGTGTACTCATATGATTTTGTTAATTTCACATCAGCAAATTATTCATCTGGATCTCACGAAATATCAATTGGATATGGTCTCTCTTTTTACAAAAATAAATCTTTTAATAAAAGAAGATATTTTAATAAAAGTGGAAATTATAAAAAACATAAATCATTCTAGAATAACTTTAATCTATTAATTATCATTGTTTAACTATCTTTTTAATCTTAAAATTGTAATTCAAAATAAAAACTATGATTAGTACAAGATTAAAAGATGCAATAAGAGACGTCCCTAACTTTCCAAAACCAGGCATAATTTTTAAAGACATTACTCCCATTCTGTTAGACCCACAACTTACTAGAGATATTATAGATGAAATGGTTTTGCATGTAGAAGATCTTCACTTAAATGCTATTGTAGGTATAGAAAGTAGAGGCTTTTGGTTTGGAATCATGTTAGCCAACAAATTAGAAATCCCATTTATTCCTATCAGAAAAAAAGGAAAACTACCTTACAAAACTATTTCTTATAGTTATAATTTAGAATATGGTTCAGCAGAAATAGAAATGCATGAAGATGAAATAAAAAAAGATTGGAATGTTTTAATTCATGACGATTTATTAGCCACAGGAGGTACAGCATGTGCTGCTGCAGAATTAATAAAAATGCAGAACGCTAATGTTGCAGGATTCTCATTTGTGGTTGATTTAACTTTTTTAAATGGTTCTGAAACACTTAAAAAATATTCAGAAAATATATTTAATTTAGTGCGCTATTAAAAAAAACTGTTTTGTCACACTGAGTTTATCGAAGTGTTATTAATAGAATGGCAGTTTCGTTTCAATTAAAAAGAAAGTATGGATTTTGGATTAACAGAAAATCAGCAAATGATTGCTGGGATGATTAAAGATTTTGGAGAAAAAAATATTCGTCCAGACATGATGAAGTGGGACGAATCTCAAGAATTCCCTATAGAAGTATTTAAAAAATTAGGGGAGTTAGGTTTAATGGGTTGTATTATTCCTGAAGAATATGGAGGGTCAGGAATGTCATACAATGAATATGTAACTGTTGTTACTGAGATTTCAAAAATTTGTGGATCAATAGGTTTATCTGTTGCTGCACACAATTCACTATGTTCCAATCACATTTTAATGTTTGGAAATGAAGAACAAAAGAAAAAATGGCTGCCAAAATTAGCTACAGCAGAATGGATTGGGGCTTGGGGAATCACAGAACACAATACAGGTTCTGATTCTGGAGGAATGAATACTACAGCTAAACAAGATAAAGATGGTAATTGGATATTAAATGGAGCAAAAAACTTCATTACTCATGCAATTACAGGAAACATTGCAGTAGTTATTGCTAGAACTGGCGAAAAAGGTGCTAAGAATAGTACAACAGCTTTTGCAATAGAGAAAGGAACACCTGGGTTTTCTTCTGGAAAAAAAGAAGATAAATTAGGAATGAGAGCTTCAGAAACTGCTGAATTAATATTTTCAGATTGTAAAGTTTCTAATGATAATGTTCTTGGTGAAGTAGGACAAGGATTTAAACAAGCAATGAAAATTTTAGATGGTGGTAGAATTTCTATTGCATCTTTAGGCTTAGGAATTGCTAAAGGTGCTTTTGATGCAGCTCTAAAGTATTCTAAAGAAAGAGAACAATTCAACCAGCCTATTTCTAATTTCCAAGCAATTTCTTTCAAATTAGCTGATATGGCTACAGAAATTGAAGCAGCAGAATTATTGATTTTTGAAGCCGCTGACCTTAAAGATAGAAACTTAAATGTGACAAAAGTATCTGCAATGGCCAAATACTACTCTTCTGAAGTAGCAGTAAGAACAGCTACCGAAGCTGTACAAATATTTGGAGGATATGGATATACTAAAGAGTTTCCTGCAGAAAAATATTATAGAGATGCTAAGCTTTGTACAATTGGTGAAGGAACATCAGAAATACAAAAAATAGTAATTTCAAGAGAAATATTAAAGTAACTGTTGCTTATATAGATTTATTGTCTAAATTTGCAGCCCTTAATAAAT
>JAESTF010000298.1 GCA_016763795.1 Flavobacteriales bacterium | reverse complement strand
TGTTGGAACTAATACACTATTAGTTTGGTCAGATATTTCTGGAGATGGTAATTTTTATAATGATAGTGTCGCTACTCAATTTACATATGCTATGGGAACAGTTCAAAACATCCCTTGGAGTGAAGATTTTGAGTCATTTTCTTTGTGTGGGACATTAAATGATTGTGAATTAGAAATATGTAACTTGTCTAATGGTTTTGTAAATGAAGCAAATGGTTCTGTTGATGATATTGATTGGAGAACAGATCAAGGAGGGACAGCTTCTATGTTTACAGGGCCGGGAGATGGTTCTGATTCTGGGCAACCAGATTTTAATCCAGGAACATCTTCAGGTAATTATCTTTATTTAGAAGCATCTAGTAATTGTAACTCTCAAAGAGCTGAATTACGTTCACCATGTTTAGATTTAACAACAGCTGTTAATCCCTCATTAATATTTGCTTATAGTATGTATGGAGCAGATATGGGTTCTTTATCATTGGATGTTTATTCAAACGGAAGTTGGATAAACAATATTATGACTCCTTTAACTGGAAATAAGGGAACAAATTGGTTGCAAAAAATAGTTGATTTAACACCTTTTGTTGGTGGCGTTATTAACCTAAGGTTTAGAGGTGTTACAGGTTCTGGATATAAAAGTGATATAGTAATTGATGATATTAATATTTCAGAATCAGTTAGTATAGAAGAAGTGAAAAGGAATATAGGTTTTAGCATTTATCCAAACCCATCAAACGGTTTATATAACTATATGTATAAAGGGAAATCTGAATTAACAATTAAATTATTTGATATAAATGGAAAAGCAATTTATACTCAAAATATTTCTGCTAATTCATCAAATAAAAATGGAATAATCGATATTACAGATTATACGAATGGTATTTATATGGTTGTGATAACAACTAATAATGAACGAGCTACTCAACGAATTATTAAAAAGTAAACTAGAATTTTTAATCGTTATTCTTGTAGCTTTTTTAGTTGGTTAAGTTTAATAAAAATGTCTTTAGTATAAAGTAGTTTTTTAAATTCAGACTTATTGGGGTTTAAAATGTAAGCACTAACTTCTCCTTTTTTATTTTTAATAGTTTCTATTTCGGTTATTTTTTTTACTTTTTCGATTGCTTCATCTTCAGAATCAAGGATGAAAATGGACCAATCATCGTTATTAATTTTTCTCAGAACAGCTACCATCCACATATCTTTTTCTTTAATATTAAGGATATACTGATTGTCTATTTTTTTCAAAACTAAGCTGTCAGAGATAAAAAATTTATCTTTTTTATTGGTGTTAGTCATTGTATTAGGTGTCAACTCAGTATAGTAGTTTTTGGTTATCAGTATAGTATCTTTAAGAGAATCTTTAGATGTAACAAGGTACTTTCCTCTTAAATCAATTGGGAACTCTGTTATTTTTTTTGTTTTAATAGGTTGAGGTTCTTTAAACTTCACTTCAACACAAGAAAATAATGTAAATGATGTTAGAAGGGTTAAAATTAAATTTTTCATAAAAAGAATGTTTCTTCAAAAATACGATAATATTATATATTGTTATTTTTGCTATTAATATGATAGATGAAATAGAAAATATAACAACAAACGAAAAAGAACAACTTCAAAAAGGTACAATGCTTCCAATAATGGAAGAATTTTATTCAATACAAGGAGAAGGATTTAATACAGGAAAGCCTGCTTACTTCATAAGAGTTGGGGGTTGTGATGTAGGTTGCCATTGGTGTGATGTGAAAGAGAGTTGGAATCCGAATTTACACCCTTTGGTTGATGTAGAGCAAATAATAAACAATGTACAAAACTATCCAGCACAATCTATTGTTATAACAGGAGGGGAACCATTACTATATAACCTAGATTATTTAACAAAACAACTTGCAAATAATGATGTTGAAGTTTTTTTAGAAACTTCTGGAGCACATTCTTTAAGTGGCGTTTGGCACTGGATTTGTTTATCTCCAAAAAAGAATTTACCACCTTTGAATGAGGTGTATAAAAGAGCTGATGAATTAAAGGTTATAATTTTTAATAAGGATGATATTAAATGGGCAGAAACTCATGCTGAAAAAGTTGGGAAAGATTGCAAATTATATTTACAACCAGAATGGAGTAACAAAGAGAAAATGATGCCAATGATTATTGATTATGTAATGGCGAATCCAAAATGGAACATTTCTTTACAAACACATAAATATTTGCAAATACCTTAGTGAATTTATCATTCAGAGCTTGTTGAAGAATTTTTTAACCGAAAATATTAGAATATGAATAAAACCTTCCAAATTTTAGTACTAATTTTCTTAGTTGTGTTAACTAACAATAGTATGGCACAAAGAGATAAACCTCTATCTTCAGATAATAAAAAAGCAGTAAAACTGTATAAAGAAGGAGTTGCTTATTATGATGGGAGAAAAAATGAATTAGCAGAACTAAGTTTCTTAGCAGCAGTAGCAAAAGATCCTAATTTTATTGAAGCAGAATTACTATTAGCTTATGTTTATACCGAGCAAATACAGTACAAAAAAGCACTCAAACATTACGAGCGGTGTATAGCTATTAATCCTAAATTTTTCCCAGAGATGTATTCCTCTGCAGCAGCTATTCAACTTAAATATGGTATGTATAAAGGTGCTAAGAAAAACTTTGAAGCTTATTTAACGCTGGAAGGAGTCCCTTTAATGATGAAAGACTTAGCAAAGGATGGATTGGCAGATTGTAACTTTGCAATTGAAGCGTTAAAACATCCTGTTCCTTTTAACCCTATAAATATGGGAGCTGAAATTAATAGCCCATTACCCGAGTATTTCCCCTCAATTTCTGTTGATGGTACTAAGTTTCTTTATACAAGAAGACTAAATAGTAAAATGACTTATACAGGATTTAATGAAGATTTTTTTGTGAGTTATTTCGATGGGAAAAATTGGGGGCAGAGTGTTAGTGTTGCTCCAATTAATAGTATGACTAATGAAGGAGCACCATCTCTATCAGCCAACGGAAGGTTTTTAATTTTCACCTCTTGTGCCAATGCTGTTGAAGGGTATGGTAATGGAAGAAAAGGTTATGGAAGCTGTGATTTATTTTATACCTACAATATTGGGGATAATTGGACTAAACCAAAAAATTTAGGAAACAAAATCAACACAAGAAATTGGGAAACACAACCTTCTTTTTCTGCAGATGGTAAAACACTTTATTTTATACGAGGTGTTGGAAGAGGGAGTGGTAGGCAGCAAGATATTTTCACTTCCATTTTAAATGAGAAAGGTGTTTGGTCTGATCCTGTAAGATTAAGTAAAACAATTAATACCACAGGAGTTGAAGAATCAGTATTTATTCATCCTGATGGTAAAACGCTTTATTTCTCTTCAAATGGGCATCCAGGAATGGGAGGCTTAGATTTGTTTATGAGTCAAAAAGATGAGAGCGGAGTTTGGTCAAAACCTAAAAATTTAGGATATCCAATTAATACTTTTAATGATGAGAACAGTTTGTTAGTTTCTGCTGATGGAAATTTAGCATATTTTGCCTCTGATAGAGAAGGAGGCTATGGAGAGTTAGATCTATACCAATTTGAAATGCCTGAAAGTGTAAAACCTAATAAAGTAAATTATTTGAAAGGAAAAGTTTATGATGCAAAAACAAAAAAACCAATTCCTGCTCATTTTCAGTTGGTAGATTTGAATACGGGAAAAGTAGTTGTAGAATCTTTTGCAGATGAAGCTACTGGAGAGTATTTGGTGAGTTTACCCATAGATAAAGAATATGCTTTAAGTGCAACGTATAATGGCTATTTGTTCTTTTCGGAGAATTTTTTATTAACGAAAGGAAGCTCTAATGAACCGTTTCAAAAAGATGTGCCAATGCATAAAATTGAAGTAGACAAAACAGTTGTACTTAAAAATGTGTTTTTTGATACAGATAAGTTTGATTTGAAACCGAAATCTAAAATTGAGTTAGATAAGTTAGTTAGCTTTTTAACTAAGAATGCTACGGTTAATATTGAATTAGGAGGACATACTGACAATGTAGGTTCAGTAAAATCGAATCAAATTTTATCAGAAAATAGAGCGAAATCGGTTCGTGATTATTTAGTTGAAAAAGGAATTGATGTTACTCGTTTATCTATAAAAGGTTATGGAGATACCAAACCAATTGCAGATAACTCAACCGAAAAAGGAAGAGCAGAAAACAGACGAAGCGAATTTAAAATTGTTTCGAAGTAACTTATTTTAATAGATTCCCCCTTAATAAAGGGGGCAAGGGGGATTTAAAATGAAACACATTCCATACAATAAAAATCTAAAAGAATTTTCGAGAAAATTAAGATTAGATTCTACCCTATCAGAAGTATTGTTATGGAAATATTTACGAGCAAAACAAACAGGATATACATTTAACAGACAAAAACCATTATTGAATTATATTGTTGATTTTTATTGTAAACCTTTAAGTTTGGTAATCGAAATTGATGGCGATAGCCACAACAATAAATATGATTTAGATGTGAAAAGGCAATTAGATTTAGAAAAATATGGCTTGTTTTTTCTTAGATTTGAGGACAAAGAAGTGAAAAAAGATATTAATAATGTACTACGTACAATTGAAGGTTGGATTGAGGAACATAAATAGAATCCCCCCAGCCCCCTTATTAAGGGGGAGTTACTCTGTTTTTAAGAAATCATTATCTGTTAAAACGAAGAATTTCCATTTTTTAATTTGGTATAAAGAACAGACTCACATTTTAAGGGGCTTAGGTCTGATTTTGATGTTATTAATGTTTACTCAAAATACTTTCTCTCAACAAGATAGCTTAAATAAAAGTCGTTTAAAAGCTATTATTGGAATAGAAACCATCGGTTACGCTGGAGCAATGACTGGTATGTATGCCTTATGGTATAAAGATATTCCGAGTTCATCATTTCATACCTTTAATGATAATGCTGAGTGGTTACAAATGGACAAAATTGGACACGGAGTTACTTCTTATTATGTAGGAAAAGCAGGTTATGAAGTGCTAAATTGGAGTGGTGTTAGTCGTAAAAAAGCTATTTGGATGGGAGGAACGTTAGGCTTATTCTTTTTAACTTCAGTAGAAATTTTTGATGGTTACTCTTCAGCTTGGGGCTTTAGTTGGGGAGATGTAGCGGTAAATACAGCAGGCTCAGGTTTGTTTATTGCACAACAATTGGCTTGGGATGAACAGCGTATTCTATTAAAATATTCTTATCATAAAACATATTATGTAGATATAAGACCAGATTTACTAGGGGAGAACCTCTTGCAAAATGCATTAAAAGATTACAATGGGCAAACATATTGGGCAAGTGCAAATGTATCCTCTTTCTTAGGGAAAGATACTAAATTTCCGAAATGGTTAAATATTGCAGTTGGATATGGTGCAGGTGGTATGGTTGGAGCTTTCGATAATTCTTTTAATCCTACGATTAAAAGACAACGCCAATATTATTTAAGTCTAGATATCGATCTAACTCGGATCAAAACTAAAAGCAAGTTTGCCAATACGTTATTAGGTGCCTTTGGTTTTATAAAATTCCCTTTACCAACAATCGAGTTTAACCAACATGATGGAGTTAAATTTTACGGAGTATATTTTTAAAAAAAAGATAGTGTTATAGAGTATTGTGTTAGAAAACTAAAATTTAACAAAATAACTATTTGATAATATTTATACCCATAGAAAGAACTGTATTTTCACAAAATAATTGAAACAAGAATGAGACAGTTTTTACTAATATTTTTATTTGCAAGCGGAACATTATTTGGACAAGTTAATTGCCCTTTAAATACTCCTGATTTCCCTATAGAAACGACCGATGGAGATTATAGTTGGACTGCCAATTTATATCACCCTACTCAAATGGGAGGAGCGCAGAATCTTACCGCTATTTCTTTTCGGTTGGATAATGATGGCTCTTGGGGTTCTTACACTTATTCTAATTGTAAAATATGGGTAAGACATACTTCTGTAAGCAGTTATCCAGTATCATCAAGTTATCCTGGTACCGCAGGATTTACAGAAGTTTATAGTGGTAACTTCACATTTAATGGACAAGGTGTTTACACGTTTAATTTTAATGTAGCTGCTTCTTTTACATATAATGGAACTAGTAATTTAGAGGTGTTATTTGAAAATAGGGGAGGTGATGATAATTCTTGGGAAGAGCCTTGGTTTGATAGAGCAAATGCTTCTCCAGCAGGTACATATATAGGGAAAGGTGCTTCTGGGTTTTCATGGTCAAATGCAAAAACTAAAAGCGTTAGTTTTAGATTTAATTTACAAATTAATAGTGTAACCTGTAGTGTTTCTTCATTGCCTGTAACATTGAGTTCTAGTACTCTTATTTGTAAAAATGATTTTGTTACTGTAGAGTGGATTACAGAAACAGAGATAAATAATAGTTATTTTACGATAGAAAAATCTAATGATGGAAGAGAGTGGGAAGAAGTAATTAGTATTGATGGAGCAGGAAACTCTAGCGTAACAAAAAAATATAGCATTAATATTAAGAAAGATAAACTTACTCAGGAAAATTACTATCGTTTATCCCAAACTGATTTTGATGGAACGCATAAAAAGCTAGTAACACATTCATCAAACTGTAATAATGATGCTAGAATTAATATTTATCCAAATCCTTTTACTGAGAAAATAACAATTACTACAGAAAACATTAACAATGTGAGTATTTATAATATCTTAGGAGAAAAACTAAACCTCTCTTTTTCTAAAAAAGATAATATGGTAGTACTGAATACCTCAACTTTAGTAAGTGGAATTTACTTTATAAAAGTTGGTGATAAATCTTATAAGTTGTATAAATAAAACTTAGCTATATGGTTAGTTTTGCTTTGTCTTACTCAATAATTATCTAACCGATTCGGTTTACCAATCAATAGGGAAGTAGTCTTTTAAGAATTTACCACACCAGTGTTTTTCGGTGTTTATACCATCAATTAAAGGATCTAAAACACGCGCAGCACCATCAACAATATCTAACGGTGGCTGAAAATCGTGTTCTTCCACTTTCTTTTTAGATAATTCAACAGGATCTTCATCAGTTACCCATCCAGTATCAACAGCATTCATATAAATACCATCTTTAGCAAAATCAGAAGCAGAAGTATGGGTCATCATGTTTAAAGCAGCTTTTGCCATATTAGTATGTGGATGCCTATCAATTTTCTTAAAACGATGAAATTTTCCTTCCATAGCAGAAACATTAATGATGTGCTTTTGGCCTGTATCCTCTTTTCGCATTAAGTTAACTAAACGATTACACAATACAAAAGGAGCAACAGCATTTACCAATTGGACTTCAATCATTTCTGGTGTTTCAATTTGGCCTAGTTTTAAACGCCAGCTGTTAGTTTTTCGTAAATCTACTTGTTGTAAATCAGCATCTAATTTCCCTTCAGGAAAAACGGCTGCTGTTTGTAACGAGTTATCAAAACTGTAAGGTATTTGCGATAATTTAGCCGAAGCTCTTAAACCAATACCAGTTTCAGGACTTTGCCATGTAACGGGTAATCTATTGTTTTGAGCATTA
>JAESTF010000297.1 GCA_016763795.1 Flavobacteriales bacterium | reverse complement strand
TAAAAATAGCTTTTCGTTAGCTTGTAGCTACGAAACTATTTTTATCCCATGTTATATGTAAAAATATTAGATCCATAAACTGTACGATAAAGCAGGAGTACCTAATTAAGCGCTCTTGTTTTTATCAAAGGGGGGCTCTTTTAATAGCTAAATGCCTTATATTAGAACAGTTAATTAGTAATTATTTCTCCACCAAATAGGAGGGCGGTATTTATTCTATACTTTTTATGAGAACGAATTCCAACACCAATATATTTTAATTTTTTATTTAATAAGGTTTTTCGGTGTGTTAAGCTTTCTATATCATCATCAATTAGCAAATCAATAACAATAGATAACGCATCAGGAAAACCATATTGGTTATTCTCTTTTATTTTAATGTATTTTTTTTTGAATTTTTTCATCCGTTCTTCAAAACCTTTATGGTTGGCAGAACGGTGTCCTTTCTTCCCTGTTCTCCCCATTTCTTTAGCATGCTTAATGGCTTCTTTAAAGAGGTCTTTTTTTGGTTGTAGAGGAGGCAATGGATCTTGTTCCTTTAATGTTTTCACTAAGGATCGGTAGTACTTGTTTTTCGGTATTCGAACATCTTCTCGGTAATCTTTTAAATAAGTGGCAGCAAATAAAGCTCCATTCATCCGAGCAAGATTAATATAAAAAATAACTTTTTTTTCCTGAAAAGAAACATCTTCCATTCTCCTAGCACTATTTGCTTTTGCCAAATCTCTTGTTTCCCACGATTGAAAAGGCGTTATTTTTTGACTAAAAACTAAGGAGCTTATAGTTAAAAAGAGTAAAGTTGCTGCTATGGATTTTATGTGTGTTTTCAAAATTATGGAGAAACAATTTCCATTAGAGTAGCACAAAGTATTGCTCCGTAAGTTCCTAAAGCATAGCCTAAAACAGCCAATAAAACACCAACAGGAGCTAAGCTAGGGTGAAAAGCAGAAGCAACAACAGGAGCAGAAGCCGCACCTCCAACATTGGCTTTACTACCAACTGCTAAAAAGAAGAAGGGCGCTTTTATAATTTTAGCAACAATAACTAATAAGCCAACATGAAAAGCCATCCAAATTAAACCGATAATGATAAAATCCCAATACTGTACTAATTGAGATAAATCTATTTTCATACCAATAATGGCTACCAAAATATAGATAAATACACTTCCCATTTTAGAAGCTCCAGCACCTTCTAATTTTCTCATTTTAGTAAAAGAAAGTACTAAGCCAAATGTAGTAGAGATAACAACTACCCAGAAAAATTGACTAGATAAAACAGTATTTGCCATGGATGATGCTTTTGCCCAATCACCAAAAGTAGTTGCTAAAAGATGAGACAACCCTACACCTCCAAAAGCAATGGCAAATATTTTAATTAAATCGGTAAGTGTTGCTTCTCGTTTAACACTATTCGTATATTTTTCCATGTTATTTTTTAGCTTTTCAATAGAAGAAGAGTCTGCCTTTAACCACCTATCAATTTTATCAGATTTTCCTGCACCAAATAAGATAAAGGCCATCCAAATATTAGCAACAACAACATCTACAGCTAACATAGCACCATATTTATCAACATTAAATTTATAGAGTTCTAACATTGCTGTTTGGTTAGCTCCACCACCAATCCAACTACCAGCCAAGGTTGCTAAACCTCTCCAAACCTCATCTGGCCCAGCTCCATTTAATGTATCGGGAGAAATTACAGAAGTAATTAAAATGGCAATAGGACCTCCTAAAATAATACCAATTGTAGCAGTAAAAAACATAATTAATGCCTTCGGGCCTAAACGTATTATCCCTTTTAAATCCGTACTCAATGTCATTAAAATTAATGAAGCAGGTAAAAAATAGTTTTTAGCAATGGGCCATAACCCCGAAAACTTTGGGGAAATAATGTTAAATGTACTAAGCAATGCAGGAAGCAAATAGCACATTAACAATGCAGGAATTATTTTATAAAACCAACTTAATTTTTTAAGCTGAGAAGTATAGAAAACAATTCCTAAACAACACATAAGCAATCCGAAAACTACAGCATCATCGGTTACAAAGGGTTTGTTTAATATTTCTGTTATATCATTAGTTGCAGCCATTGTTTATTTTTTTATTGTAAATACATTTTCTCCGTTAATAAAAGTTTGAACCACTTTTACTTTTAAAATATTTTCTTCACTAGTTGTCATTATATCATTGTTTAACAGTACAAAATCAGCCGATTTTCCAACCTCTAAACTTCCTTTCTCATTTTCTTCAAAATTAGCAATAGCAGCCCAAATAGTCATTCCTTTTAACGCTTCTTCTCTAGTTAATGCATTTTCCATTTGATAACCATTTTCAGGATAACCTTTACTATCTTTTCTAGCAATAGCAGCATAAAATGTTTTTATAGGACTAATATCTTCTACAGGAAAATCGGTTCCTAAAGCAATAATTCCATTTTGGTTTAATAAATCTTTGTAAGCATAAGCAGTTTTAACACGTTCCTTACCTAATCTATCTTTTGCCCAGTACATATCTGATGTAGCGTGAGTAGATTGTACAGAAGGAATGATGGTATAATCTCTAAATTTTTCAAAATCATTAGAATGGATAACCTGAGCATGTTCAATACGCCAGCGTTTATCATTAACACCTTTTAACACCTTCGCATAAACATCTAAAATTAAACGATTAGCTGAATCTCCAATGCAATGAGTATTCATTTGAAACCCTTTTTCGTAAAGAAGCGGAGCATATTTATTAAAGAAGTCAGCTTCATTAATTAGTAAACCATAATGTTCATTTTCAATTATATCAGAATAAGGCTGAAGTAAACAAGCCCCACGAGAACCTAAAGCTCCATCGGCATAAAATTTAAAGGAGTTAACAGTTAACATTTCTGTTTTGTAAGGTCCTTTTTCGAGATAATAGTTTAACATGTTTTCATTTCCAGAAATCATAGCATAAACTTTCATTTTAAGCTTACCGTCTTGTTGTAATTGATCAATTAAGTTAATAGTATCTTTTGATAAACCAGCATCATCAACAGTAGTAATACCTACAGCAAATAAGTTATGTTGTGCATTTAAAAGTGCAACTTCTATATCTAATATAGTAGGTTGTGGAATTACTTTATGAATTAACCCTAATGCATTATCGAGAAGAATTCCAGTGGGTTCGGGTTGATATTTATTTTGAAAGCTAGTTTCAGAAACGTTAATGTTATGATCTATTGTAATGGTTTCTCCGTTTTTTTTGATGTTAAACGTTATTATTCCTCCTTCTACTTTTGTTATGGATGTGATATTTGCTCTTCTTAAGGCTTCAGCATTAGCAATAGCAGCATGACCATCAATTCGAGTTAAAAAAACTGGTCGAGTAGGGAATAAGCTATCTAACTTTTCTTTTGTTGGAAATTCTTTGATGTCCCAATCATTTTGATCCCAACCTCTACCAATAATCCATTCATCACTATTGTTTTTAGAAAAATCAATTACTCTTTTAATTACATCATCAAAAGAAGTAGTTCCCACTAAATTAACTTTTTTTAGATTTAAGGCATAACCTACAAAATGACAATGTGCATCTATAAAACCAGGGTAAATGGTTTGTTTTTTAGCATCTATTGTTTTAGTTGCATTGTATTTGTTACGTATTTCATGTTCAGGACCAATGGCTACAATTTTACCATCAGTAATTACCATCGCTTCTGCAATATCAAATAAATCGTTAACCGTATAAATTTTTGCATTATGAATAATTAAGTCCGCTTGTTCTGTATTGGAGCAACTAATTATTCCTAGAAATAAAGTAATGTAGATAAAATTAAAAAACAGCTTCATAATATCTTATTTAGAAAAGAATTTTTTGTTTTAATTTTTTCCAAATCTACTAATAGTAACAATGAAATTAACAATAAAATTAAACCAGGTATTTTATATCTAATTATTGCCCCAAATACAGGAGTGGTTAATCCAATTATGATAAATAAAGAAAAGACAAAGGTGATGTTAAAGTAAAAAATATTTTGCTGTACCGCATTCATTTTTTTTCTAGAAATTAGCGCTATAATAATACAGCTAATAATGGCTATGTTTTCAAAAGCACTTAACCAAACAAATAAAGAACTACACTCCCACAAAAACGGTCTTATAATAGTATTCAAAAGGGCATTAGGAATGTTTATAAGTATAGAAAACCCATCAGATAATTCGGGAATTATAAAACCACTATTTGTTTCTACTTTTGCTATAAAACGAGAAAAAGTTTGCTGCTTGTTTACAATTTGAGTAACAATATTTAGTTGTTGATGAATAAAAGGGCTGAGATTGATTGTTATAAAGAATAAAACAATTGAAATTAAGTATCCGAAAAATGGTTTTCTGAATGCTATATAATGGTTTATTAAATAACCTAAAACAGGAATAAATAAGGCAATTAATAAATAAAGCTTTGTAAAAATAATTAGAAAAATACCAATAAAAATAGGTAGTAAGTATATAAATTTAAATTGATTGATTATTCTAAAAAGAAAATAAATAAATAATCCTAGGCCTAAAAATATGATGCTTTCTTTAAGTAATCCTGAACCCCAAAATAAGATTGATGGGAGGAAAAATATAATGTAAAACAACACTTTTTCTTTATTATTTAAGAAGGCTTTAAAAGCTTTAAAAATTAAAGTTAAACCGAATAAGGATAAAAAGTTGATGAATATATTATGTACTTGAAAGTATCCGAAAGAAAACAACCTTACAAAAGCATTAAACCGAATTATAATGTGACTGTCACTAATTAAATTGCTAGAATATGGCCTTGTCCAATGATTCATATGTTGGTAGTAGTTTTCAGTAAAATAGATGTAATTAGTATCAACTCCTAGCAACATTTTTAAGTAATCTAGCGGGTTCGTTTTGATGGCTTCAAACATTAGTAAGCTGTCATCAAAATATTTAAAAATATCAGCAGTATTTCTATCCGTATAGTATTTTGTGTAAAGTAGTGTTAGGAATATGCTTGCAATTACTTTAACACCATAAATAAAAACAAACCAATATCGAGGGATTTGAGAATCTTTAAAAAATGAAATTTTACTTATAATAAAGCAAAAAAGAATGAAGTAAAATATGCTCAATAAAAATTCTATCATATCTCTTTTAAGAGAAAATAAAAGTAGTTAAAAATGATGTATTTTTGTTTGATGAATAAGAAAGAGCGCTACCATCTATTTGTTGATCATTTTAGTAAGCATCAACCCGAGGCAGAAACAGAATTAGAATATAAAAATCCTTACGAATTATTGGTAGCCGTAATTTTATCAGCTCAGTGTACTGATAAAAGGGTAAACATTGTTACTAAAGATTTATTTAAACGATTTCCTGAAGCAGATTCTTTAGCAGAAGCAGATGTAGCAGAAGTGTTTGAATACATTAAAAGTATTAGTTATCCAAATAATAAATCGAAACATTTAGTTGGAATGGCTAAAATTTTGGTAAACGAATTTAAAAATGTTGTGCCATCTTCTGTAACAGATTTGCAAACAATGCCAGGTGTTGGTAGAAAAACAGCAAATGTAATTGCGAGTGTTATTTATAATGTTCCTGTTATGGCTGTTGATACGCATGTTTTTAGAGTTTCAGCTAGAGTAGGGTTGACAACAAACGCAAAAACACCACTAGAAGCAGAATTACAATTAGTAAAGCATATTCCTGAAAGCGTAATGAATATTTCTCATCATTGGTTAATACTGCATGGAAGATATGTTTGCCAAGCACGAAAACCAAAATGTGATGAGTGTCAAATAACTCATTTTTGTAAATATTATAAAAAGAGTTAGAAACCTAATTTTTTTTTCGTTAAAATATTTAAAAACATTTAGTTACAATTATTTAGCTTAATGTTTTGGAGTGGGTTTCGATATATTTTTTTTAAAGTTTTGTTAAAAAATAATACCTTTATGTGATTTCTTAATCAAGATTTTAAATTATAATAATAAATATCACATACACTATGAAAAAAACAATATTATACTTAATAATAGTCTTTGTTGGCTTGTCTCCATTATCTTTAAATGCTCAACTTAATAATGTTGAGAATGAGGAAAAAATAGATGTAAGTAAGTACATGACGAGTAAATCGTTGAATATCGAAGTAAAAGAGTTTTTTATTAAACAGATTCGAGAGACCAAGTTGGTAAAAGATATTGATAATCATGAATTTGTACATTTTTTTCTTGATAGATATGATCATCAGTATAAAAAAATGATTAAATCTAAATTTATAGATGAAACGGTATTATTAAAATCAGTAGCGAAAATAAAAGTCGGGAACATTATTGAAATGCTGGCAAGTGATTTTAATCAATATAAAATTGTAAATCCAAATGTGCATAAAAATTATAATAATGGTGTG
>JAESTF010000296.1 GCA_016763795.1 Flavobacteriales bacterium | reverse complement strand
TATACATGCGCCAGCTACAATAGATTATACAGTAAATCCACCTTCAGAAGCAGGGACATTTACGAAATTTAGTTTTGAAACTGGTACTGTTGTTACCGATGATACTTGGGATATTGCTTTTAGAGGAACCACAATTTTGATAAATGGTGGTGTTAAAGTAGGGTTGACAGACGAGCCTACAAGAACAGGAATCGGGGCACTTTCTTTACAAACAGGAACATTTGGAGAGGTTTTAACTGCTCCAAATGACTCAGAATTTATACAAGACCAGTCTGGCGTATTGGCTTTACCAAAAAGCACTTGGTACAGTTATAATCCGCAAAATCATATAATAAGCGCCGTAGCAGGAAAAGTGCTACTTATTAAAACTCATAATAATCATTATGCAAAAATGGAGATCTTAAGTTATTATAAAGATCAAGATACCTCAAAAGATTCTCGGTATTATTCATTCAATTATGTGTACAATCCAAATGTAGGAGATAAAAACTTTAAGTAGTTGTTGATTAAGTACGAATAAGGCTGTTTAGGAGAAATCTTAAGCAGCTTTATTTTTAATAGAATATTGTTGAAAGATAAATGATACAACCTTATAATGGCAGTGATTTGCTTTACGAAATTATTTCAATACATAAATTCGAAAAAAAAGTAAGATGTATTGAGTATAGTGATACAAAGTAAAAGAGTACTATATATTTTTACCCAAACTTTTAATATACTCAGATGGCTTAATTCCTTTTAACTTAAAAAAAACTTTTGAAAAAGAATCGGCATTATTAAACCCTGCTTCTTGTGCAATTGCTTTCACTGTAAATTTTCGAATGGTCGAATTTATTTGAAGTTGATTCACAATGTTATTTATCCGCAGTGTATTCAAATAATTTGAAAAGGAAGTGCCTTTATAATGGTTGATGATTTTTGACAGGTAATTGGTGTTTGTATGAAATCTTTTAGCTAAAAAACTCAAAGTTATTTTTTGTGAAACAAATTGTTGCTCTTTCTCAAACAACTCTAGCCCAGATAAAACACAATCAATAATATCACTTGAGATATTCAAATGAGCATTAGAATCATTTAAAACGGTATGATCTAGGTATCCTATTAAAGGTTTTGTATTCATATGTTTACGGATGTATATTCTTTGGTCTACCACCTTTAACTGTAAAACAGACTGATAACCAACCCAATAAATTATTATCGTAGTTAATACCCGTAAGGGGTAATATGAATATATAAATTCCTTGAAATTTAATGACACAGTTATTGCCAACGCAATTATCCAAAATACATAAGTAAAAAGCCCCAGCTTAAAGAAAGTATATATCCACTTTAAATTATCATAAGATAGCATTCGATTAAAAATCTTTTCTTTTTTATACAAGATGTAATATGAATATCCGAAAATTGATACTGAAAAAATAAGGCTTATTATTTCTTCAATCGATGTGTATTTTTTAAATAAAAAAACAACATCATCCGTTTTTTGATTGCTCAGAAAATAAACAAAACCTATTCTGATAAAAACAATGATAAAAAAAATGGGTACTACTAATTTTAAAATATTTTTACTTCTCTTTTCAATTTTTAAATAATTGATTAAGAACATATAGAAAAATGGAGCTATTAAAAAATGCCATGGAATATGGACGTAATCAAGAAAGAAATAGTCATGAAAAAATTGTTTTGCAAGGATCCATGATTGAAAATTGTTTAACGATAGCGCAAGTACTAATAAGTTTATATATACAATACTCCTTTTTTTTCCATTCTTAGAAAGAAAGAGTATGATGCTAAATAAAAAACCATGTAAAGCACTTACTATTAAAAAGAGATTGAAAAAATCTTTAACAGCCATTTTTTTATAAAAATACATTTTTTTTATTAAATAAGCCTAAAGTAAAACGCTAAGAGGCTCTTTAGGTTGAACATTTTCAGTAGGTTATGTCGTGATTTAGTGCAGGTGTATCTAAAATATTTTGTAGTGAATGTATCTGTTATACCAACCTGAATTTATTCCGTAATTGTCAAATATACCTTAGTTGTATGTGCTTTGATGTTGTAAGAGGTACGGTTTGTATCTATGAATATTTTGGGTGTTTAATAACAAGGAATGCTCTTTAACCTCTACTAAATTTTAGGGTATATTTTATAACTTGAAATTCATGAATACCAAGCTGTAATTCATAAATGCCAATATACTTTCTTTTTTTATTTGGATTTTTTACGATTATTTTATTGATAATCAAAAAAAAAGCATGAAAATAAATACACACTTTAAGGGATTAGTAATGGTACTTATTTTAGTCTTTTCTGCCAACTCGTATGCGCAAGAAATTCTAAAGCCAACTAATGAGAAAACATATTCAGCCTATATGAATAAGATTCTAGAATCTTTGGTAAAAAATGATTGGAAAAAATTTAAAGGAGGCATTCTCTATGATAGAGTGTATCCTATGGCAAAATTAGATGTATTTAATGATAGTGATTCTACGAACACTTCTAACTACGAACATTTTATGAGAGCATGGGGAGAACTTGAATCTGCAAGCATAAATTTCAACCACCTATCTTCAAGCAAAGCTGGAGATATTGCCTATTCTTTTGAAAGGGAAAATAAAATTCAAATAGGGATACTAAATGTAGATTTTACCTATATCAATCCAGCAGCTTTAGAACCCAACAATGCTACTTTAAAAATTGTTAATAATAAAATACAACGCATCTCAAAGAAAGCGCTTTTAAGGCGCAATAGAGAAAGTGCGAAACCCATAAAGGCTACTTATATTAATAAACACTTATTTATGGCCTCACCATTAAATTCGAACATTGTTTATTCAAATAATCTTCAATTTGAATTTGGAAAGCTTACACTAAATGCATCAAATAAGAACATAAAAAATTTGCAAGTAAATTTTGAAGAAAATCAATCGTATACAATAATAAATAATGGATTTTTAGTCAGAGAAACGGTGTCTCCAACTTTTGAATCTGATGGAATCAAAAAAATAGAATTTGTAATTACTTTTAATGACCATTCTAAACTGAAAACAGTTGCTACTTTTTATTTAAAAACCAAAACAAGCCTTTCGCTTAGAGCATCAACAACATCTTCCTTACAAAATATCACAGCAACCAAACCTTTTCAAGGCTATGATGAAGCTACAGATTGTGGTGGCACTTGTTATGGAGAAGGAGAATATAAAGTGTTCTATGCGAATGGAAATACCGTTATTAAAAACCCTTTTATAATTGTTGACGGTTTTGACCCGAATGATGTTAGGAAAATTGGAGCTTTAACCGATGACCCTGATGAAGATAAGACTTTAGTGAGTTCAATGTATTATAATAATAAAGCTAATAATTTAGTGAAAGAACTTATTGACCAAGGCTACGATGTCATTATTATAAATTTCACTCAGTATGTTATAAGAACAGAAACTCGCAATGACTATAGTTGTCTTACAGATGGCCCTCTAACTACCTATAATATATATAGAGATGGCGGAGCCGATTATATAGAGCGCAATGCCAAGGTTTTGGAAGCGTTACTAGAGAAAATAAAATTAGAATTGATAGCCAATGGAAGCTCCAAGAAAATTAAAATTGCAGGGCCAAGTATGGGGGCATTAATAGTACAGTATGCCCTGGTAGATATGGAAAAAAACAATGAAGACCATTACACAGATTTATTTGTTTCTTTTGATGGCCCTCATAAAGGAGCAAATGCATCTATTGGAATGCAAAAGGCTTTGCAATATTTTGCTACCGGCAGTGGTGTAGTAGAAGATTTTGTAAATGGCCCTGCCAATGCAGCGCTTACTGCTTTAAACTCTCCTGCGGCAAAACAAATGCTTATCCATCATTATTTATCTGATACTTCTGGGATATCACAAGGTGCACCAAACTTTAGAAATCGTTTTCAAAATCTACTAGATACAAACGGTTTTCCGAAGCAATCCAGAAATATTGCGCTAATTAATGGAAGCACCCTTGGGCACAAAACAGGACAAGTTGGCACCAACATGTTAAGGATTCATTTAGATGCAATTCTCAACGGGTTTTTAAGAAGAGATTTATGGATTAACTATACTTCTAATTCTGGAAACAAAGAAGTATTTAGATTCTTGAAAAAAAATTGGTGGGGACTTCATACCCAGGCAGATATTAAAAAATATAGCAGCACCTCTTCTAATTTCGGTAGTTTAGACAATGCACCGGGAGGTTTTTTAAATATTAAAGGCATAGCCGAAGAAGCATTAGGAGGGAATTTTCCTTATAATTTTTCTAATGGATCTACAAATATAGAGGCCTATTATAAGGCAATAAACCCATGGGCAAGAATTGGAATAACAACGGCTTCGTTGCTTGTGGGTGGCATTCATGCCTACGTAGATTTACAAGATAATACAGTATTTGTTCCCACCAAAAGTGCCTTGGCTTTTAGTGGTTCTGATGTAAAATGGGACGAACAAATTGGATGTAGAAACTTAGTATGCACCAGTGAAACCCCTTTTGACAGTTACTACGTTCCTACAGAAAACCAAGAACACGCTTCATTACATGTAGAAGGGATTAGTTGGTTGTTAAAAGAGGTAGTAGAAGATATAGAACAGGTTCCTTCTGTTTTTAGTGGTTGTGCCAAGTATAGTCTTGCTATTAATGGGGACGACACATTATGCAACAACCAAACAGCTAGCTATACCCTAAATAATTGTAGCTCAACTGTAACTTGGTCAGCGTCAAATAACTTGCAAATCCTATTGGCTACCAACCAACAGATTACTGTTAAAAACACCAATGCTAACACTTCTATTAGTTGGATAAGTGCAAGCTTAAATGATGAGACTATTTCAAAAAATATTTTAGGAAAGCCATCTATATCTTATACAATTGAGCAAGGTAGTTTTCCAAGCATATCGTTGTATGGTCTCGGCATCCCTATTAACCAACAAGGTATTTACAATACACAGTGGGTAAAAACAGGAGGAACTGGCCAAATACACAATACCAATTCTTTTTCTACCTATGCTAGTGGCTCTGGAAGCGATTGGTATGTAGCAGGAAATGTAATGGTTACCAATTTATGTGGTACTAGCACTAAAAGTTTTTATATAAGTCCTCCAGCCAATCCTTGTAATGAAATACAATTCGAAAAAGTGGCAAGCAATCACTATAGGATAGTGCAACCTTGTAATGAAGAACTATTAATACAAAATACTGCGTCAATTAGGGCAGCGTTGTATACTATATACGGTATAAAAAAACCCCTTTTTATTGATGAAAATGGCATACATCTTAAAAACAACCCCAAAGGTTCGGTTATGATTTTAAAAGCAACTGCGAAAGGAAAAACAATATCAAAAATGATTCTT
>JAESTF010000295.1 GCA_016763795.1 Flavobacteriales bacterium | reverse complement strand
GGTCTTTATCCAGCATCTCATTAAGAACTTTATATCGAGCGGCGGCTGTAAATGGCAAATTGGTATCATTTAGCTCCGCTGTTGGTACACCGTAGTGCTTACGAAAAGCAACCTCTATTAGTTTTCCTTTTTTAAAGACAACTTCTTTAGTTTCTATAGGTAATTCCTTTATGACTTCTTCTACAACTTTTGTTGTGTCTTTTTCAGTAAGTTCTTCTTGATTATTGCTTGAACAACCTGTTGCTGTTATGGAAATTGTCCCTAACATCAACATTACGATAATTACATTTTTTTTCATCTTTTTAATTTTTATGATTATTAATACCACAAAAATAGTTGGATGGTGTTTTTTAGAATTCTTGGATTAGCTCAAAGGATAGACGATTCAGCTCAATCACTATTTTTTCGATATTCAGTGGGGGATTTACCTGTTTTTGATTTGAAATTACGGTTAAACGATTTGATGGTATCAAAACCGCAATCGTAAGCAATATCGCCAACTCTATTCTCGGGAATAGCTAATAATTGTATTGCTCTTTCTATCTTTTTAGAGTTGATATATTTTTTTGGACTTTCGTGATAATACGCTTCAAATTTTCGTTTAAAAGTTGCTAAACTCATACCACAAAGCTTTGCGAATTCAGCTAAAGATAAACTTGAAAACAGATTTTTTTCGATGATGGTTTTAAAGTCGTATTCGTAAGGTTTAAAAAAAGAGGAAACAAAATCAATTACGTTCGGAGCATTGTCTTGTTTGGCTAAAAGAATTAGAAACTCTTTCAGTTTTGTTAAGAGTAATTGTTCATCTACAACATCAGGATTGTCTAACAAAAAGTTGATGTTTTCTTTAAAATTAGTCAACAGTTTATCTACAATAATTTTAGTTGCATTGTAGTTACTTTGGTAGTTAGAAGAAAAAATATCTTCATCAAATAACTTAGTGACTATTTCGGGATAAAAATAAGCGGTAATTAAAGAAACCTTTTCATCGCTATTATTTCTCTTGGTACTTTCAAAAAAATAATTACCACATTTAGCTAATAATCCGTCTCCAGATTTAAAATACAAGGTTTTATCAGGTGTTCTTAAAAGAATACTGCCATCATCAATAAACATAAAGCAAGCTTCATTTTCTTGAAAGTATTTCTCAAACCGTTGATATTCGTTCAATACCATTTTAGAGAAAATGGTTTTCCCTTTGTATGCTAATTTTTTATAATTGTGAACTATTGGATCCATTTATCCTCTTAGATTGACGAGAGAGAAATCATTTCTTTTGATTGAGTAGAATGTCTAGTTCTAAATATTTTTCTTTCATTAAACTTAGTGCAAATGCTGCAGCTGAAGCAGTAATTACAGAATAATCTAATACCCCTTTTATTCCTGTAGAGAGTATCATTGCTAATGCAAATGATAGTAATAAATATCCACTCAGTTTCGCAAATAATTCTGTTTTAAATCCAATAATTAGACATGCTGCAAAAAATATTTCAGCTAAAGTGGCTATAATTCCAACGGGAGATATCAATACTTCTGGAATAAATGGATTTATTAATTCTGTGTATTCTAAAAAGCTTTCCCAATTTCCCCAAGCCGAAACTTCTTTACCCCATAGTCCAAATCGATCAGCTACAGCTGATAAAAATCCAATAGCAACCGCAAATCTCAAAAATAATTTGATTGTAGTTTGTTTCATTTATTTATGTGTTTTAGTTTATGCAAATCTATTTACAATTAATACGATTAATCTTAATCATGATTAAGAAACCATAAATTATTGCTTTAACTTTATTTTACTAATAAATTCAGGGGTAAGTCCAAGATAGGACGCTAACATATATTGAGGAACTCTCTTTGAAAAATTAGGGTTTGAAAGTATGAATTTTTCATATAACTGTTTCCCTGATAAGCTAAACATAAACTCAATTCTTTGTTGAGAAGCTATATATGTTTTTTCCATTATAATTCTGAAAAATCGTTCTATTTTAGGGAGCTTTAAGTATAATATTTCTAAAGATTCTTGACTTAGTTCAAGATATTCTGTATTTTCCATTGCTTGGATATACATTTTCGAAGGCGTTTTATTTACTAAACTGGCATAATCTGTAATCCACCAATTTTCAATTCCAAAATGAATAATTTGTTCGTTTGCTTTGTTGTCTATATAAAAATGACGGAAATAACCTTTAGTAATAAAATATCGTGAAGTACAAGTTTTTCCTTCTTTGAGTAAGAACTTTTTTTTTTGATAGATTTAGCTTTTAAGCTACGTTGAAATAATTCAATTTCATTATCTGAAATATCAATGTATTGTCTTATATAATTTGTTAAATCAGAATTCATTTGGCTTAAAACGTGAGTTTTTCTTTCGCATCTAAGAACCGAATAAATACAAAAGAGAAGTACTCATATTAAAACATATATGGATGAAAATTAGCAATTAATAATTGGAAAAAAAAGCGAATTTAATCTTAAATCATAGGATAAATTTAATATAAAATAGCTCCTCGATAATTCGAGGAGCTATTTGTATTAACCTAAATATTTTGTCCATTTCCTTTCCTGAAACATCTCGTCCAAAGGAGTGTTTGTTAGGTGGTTAGCATAATTGCTAAAAGTTTTAACGCCTATTCCAGTAATAACCCCTAAAATGTGGTTTTCATCATAACCAGCACTTAAAAAAGTTGCAATATCTTTACTAGTAACATTAGCTCTCGTTCTGGTCATTATACGAGTAAAATTAACTAGTGCATTTAATTTTGCATCATCAACTTCTTTTCCTGCTCTAATTGCATCCGTAACTTCTGTTGGAACTCCCGACATTTTATCGCCAACAAAACTGTGAGCAGCAACACAGTAATCACATTCATTCTCATACGCTACTGATAAAAAGATAACCTCTTGCTCTATTGATGTAAAACCTGCGTTTTCTCTAAATGTTTTGTACGTATGTGTGTAAGCATCTAACAAAGCAGGATTGCTTGCCATAAATCCATACATATTAGGTACAAAACCCATTGCATCTTTTGTCCCTTGCATAATTTTACTTGCTAAAGGGGCTGCTGTTTCAATTGTTTCAGGATTAATATTTATCCCTGCTCTAGTTGCTGTTTCCATAATTTTGTATTTTTTGTTATTATTAATATAAGATACAAAAGTAGGGGAGCAAAAAAAGATAGACTATGCTGTTTGTTTCAATTAATTGTCGATTTGTTTCAATTTGTATTTAGATGGAGAAACTTGATACTTTTCTACGAAAGAGCGGGAGAAATGAGCTAGATTATTAAAACCACAATCGTAAGCAATTATGCTAACAGTATCTGATGAAAACGCTAATAGTTCTGCCGCTCGCTTTAATTTTTTATTCTTTAAATAAGCTGCTGGAGCCTGACCGTATATGTTTTTGAATTCTCGAATAAAAGAAGAACGACTCAATGCACATAATTTAGCAAGTTCATCTACAGAAATAGAAGAATATAAGTGAGCATTAACTGTTTCTTTTAAATTATAAATACGTGGAGTAAACATATTAGCAAGAATAGACGTTACGGTTTTATCATTTTGTGTTTTAACGAGCAAAAGAATTAGTTCTTTTATTTTTAGTTTTAAGAGTTCTTCATCTATCAATTCCTCATTTTCAAAATAAAACAACAGACTCTCAAAAAACTTTTTCATTAAAATAGATGCCTTAATTTTAGTCATTGTAGGCAAAATTTTATTTTCTTTAGTTGGTTTTAAGAAAACCGGAATCTCATCATTAAAAATGCCTTTTATTGTATCAGGAAAAAAATGAATGGTAATAAATTCTGTTGTTGTATTTTCTTGTACGATATTAATTTTACTCAAATAATTTCCGCACTTTTCTAAAATTGATTCTCCTTTTTTTGCAGTAACCCTTTCTATTGCAGACATAGATGTTTGCTCTCCTTCTAACACATACAAAAAACAAGCTTCGTTATTCATTTGTGTTTGAATTTCGAATGGAGGTTTTACTGTAATTTTATTTAGAACGGGTTTTCCAAAAAGACAGAATGTTTTATTTTTAGTAATCATTTTTCAAGCTTCAACAATTATAATTTCCAATTTAAAGTTAAACCTGTTGCTCCATTATAATTAAAAGGAGCCATAGTTAAATTAGATGCTTTATCTTTCTTTTTGTGCAAATGAGGAACTAAAAAACCTATTGTCGCACCAACAGCAAAACCTGTAATAACATCGGTATTAAAATGCTTACCCCCTTTAACCCGATAAAACCCTGTTGCAGTAGGAAGTGCTAATGCGAAACTCCAAATTCCAATCTTATATCCTGTTCTCATATTGGGATGATAATCTGTAATTACTTTTGCCATAAAAATAGAGAATGCTGCCGTTTGTGCAGTATGACCAGAGAAAAAGGAAAGCCTACTTGTTTTATCTGTTCTTAACTCATCTGAAAATCCAGAGTTATAGGCTAAGGGTCTAGTTCTGTTAAATAAAAATTTCGTGTTTAAGGTAAGTCCACTAGTTATAGCAAACACTTCTGTACTCATAACAAAAAGTGGTACAAAATCTTTTTTTGTATGATGGTTATTTAAGAATAATAAAGGTAAAGCCATTCCTGAGTATAAAATGATATTACTATTTGTTCTGGCAGAAGAGGAATTATTATTGATAGCACCTCTATCAAATCTATTAATTTTATTAGCATCTAAATTATCTAACTCGCCAATAATAAAAGGTGCCTTTTCATTTGTTGCCCTAATAATTAGGCCTGTTCCTAGCAAACCTAGTCCAGCTGCAAAGTAAGGCAGTTCATTTTTTAAATTAATGGTGTAGGGGTTTTCATTTTGATGTCTACCATCTTTACAATGATTACATTTCTTAGCTTTCTTATCAATAAAGGTAAGACTATCTTTTTGAGCAGTAACTAGTGTAGAAAAGCTACAGCTAATAATGTATATGATATATTTTATTTGTTTTATCACTACCTTTTAACGTTTATATGTAAAAATGATTGTTCATAAAACTTTATTTACTCAAGACTAAGTATTCTTTTCCGAAATAACAACTTTTCTTTGCCTTCGACTATCCCATAACTATCTATAAGAATAGAGCCATTTTTTAAATAACTCAATTTAAAATAACCTTTGTGTTTAGCTGAAAAATTAGGCGATTTTAATTTTTTAACATCACTTAACTTACTGCCAGAACCACTTACAATGTAATGATGGGAGCCTTCATTATAATATTGCAAATTATGCTCATGACCAGCAGCGTAGATTAGATTTTTATGCTCTTCAAAAACGGTTTGAAGATCTTTTATCATTTTTTTATATTTAGGATGAGCAAGATCTTGAATATTACCAATCCAGCTTCGGTAAAGTGGATAAAAAGATCCAAGAATTGGAAGGGGAAGATATAAGTTTTTGTTCAAATTAGTTAGTGGAAAAATATGGCTTTTTAAGGTGCGAAAACCTCCATGTTCTCCCTTACTCATTAATGGGTGATGACCAACAATAAGTATGTGTTTTTCTTCGTTTTTAGCCAAAATAACCTTTAATTTTTTGATAACGTCTACAGTGGTAATTTCTTTACAATCACCTGCTCTTATCGGAGATTTTTCATATTGATGTAACCACCATTGTGTATCGATAGCAATTAAAACTAAATTATCAGAAATAGCAACATCAACCGGACCAGGACAACCATTACTTGGTATAAAAGAATGATCATCTAATCCTTCTTCGATAAATTTCTCTTCATTAAGAACATGTGAAAGCCCATTTTTCTTTCCTTTATTCCAATCGTGATTACCTGGAATATAGTAGGTTTTGGCCTTACTTTGTTTTAACCGATTTAGTTGGTACAAAATAATTTCTTCAGCTTCTACTCTTCCTTTTTCAGTTTTATTGGGCATTCCTCCAGGATAAATATTATCTCCCAAAAAAATGATGGTGCTTTTTTCTTCTATTGGTTTTACTTGTTTTAGTAATGCATCAAAAACCTTAAAAGTTTTAGCTTCTGGTTCTCCAGCATCTCCAACTAAAAAAATAATGTGCTCTACAGAATCTAATAATTATTGATTTTGAGCTTTACTTATAAACGCGAAAATCAAAAATAACCAAGTAAAAATTATATGTAAAATTTTGTTTTTCAATTAATTAAAAGCTTTTCCGAAACTAAATAAGATTAAACTATTCTCTTCTTCAGAGCGAGCCACAGAAAGATTGAAAGTATAGTTTTCATTTAAGAATACCCAATAAATACCTAAGCCGTAACCACTGTGCCATTTGTTAGAAATCTCGTAATCAGAGAAAACCCTACCAGTGTCATAAAATCCTCGTAAACCTAGTTTCATAGGTATAAAAGTAGAAGATACGTTTAATAGTTGAACTCTCAACTCAGTGTTAAAAAAAGCCGTTGATTTTCCCGTAAATCGGTTGTTTTTATACCCTCTTAAATTATCTGTACTACCTAAGTAAGTAAGGTTGTAAAAAGGAATGATTCCATTACTAACTGAACCACCACCTTTTAATCCAAGAGTAATGGGGATAGGAATATATGCTGTAAAATAATGAACAGCAGTTCCTGAAATGATATTGTAGGTGCTTTTATTGTTGTTTAAAATGGTTCCATGTTTTAATTCTCCATTAATTTTAATTCCTTTTTCAGGTAAATTTTTTCTATCAGTAAAATTAATTTCTAGTTGAGTTGTACTTATAAAAATGTTATTATTGATTGTTCCAAAAGCAATAAAAGGATTTGTTTCTGAGTCGTTGAGTGCAGTTGCGTTTTTTCCAATTTGAGGAGTATTGTGTTGGAGTTCTGCATTAACAGAAAAACTACTTTTTTTCCAAAAATCTCTAACCATGCCAGCATTTACAGAATATGAATTATAAGTTGTCTTGTAGAAATCAAGGTTAGTTAAGCTATCATTTTGGATCGTATTATTTCCTATTCCAAAAAAATTAGTAAAATTGAAATGATTAGCGGCTAATCCTCCAAATTGGATATCCCATTTTCGAATTACATGATGAAACCTACTGTTGTATTTAAAAACGTTATTTTTTTGGGTAGAAACATTCAAATTAAATTTGTGTTGCGCAGAATAATCTACATTTCCAAATTTTTCTCTTTGTGTTAAAATTACTCCTACACCAATACGAAGTCCATTATCAGAGTTGTAGCTGAGAGAAGTTAAAGGTAAATAACGATTAAACTCAAAAATTGAGGGCTGAAAATGGTATAAATTTTTATTCCAAGTATGAATTGATTTTGCTTCTGTTCCTAGGTTAATTTTACTGAGTTTATCACTCTCATAGATTTTAGTTTGTTTTCCAAGTTGTTTGACTAAAGAATAATCACTAATTATATCAGTATCATCTCCGCCAACAATTATAATGTTAATGGATTTTTTAGCAGTTCCAGAAACATGAAAGACATCTTTTCCACCTAACCCATATAATCGGATCTCTTTGGTTTATGTTGATATAAATTTTCTATGATAAATTAATTTATCACCCTTTAAAGTGTCAGAATTTTCTTTAATGTTATAAATTGAAACATGAATAGAAGCGTCATTATTTCTAATGATTTCAAAATATTCTTTTTTATTAGAGCCTGTTACATCAACTTGTTTTGCAAGTAGTTTATAATATTGTAAAGCGTATTTATTTAGGTCTTTAATTCGAGTTTTTAGTTTCTCTTCAATTTCTTTTCCTGATAACTTATAAATCTCAGGAGGTAGGCTTTTTGCAGCCATTTCAATAATTGAATCGGTTAGTTGAGTTTGAATATACTTACTTGCGATTAACCAGTCTTGTTTAGTCATTTCGTTGGTTAAAAACCGATCAGGATGACGCGCTACCCACATTAAACTTTTTACATCATTAATTTTATAGCCAAAATGTTCACCAGATTCAAATGCCCATTTTCTATCAGCAATCCAGGTAAATAAACCGTCCCATTTCACAAAAACTAAATCTCTGTCTCTTGGTATAGGAAGATAAAATGTGCCAGTATCACTTTTGTACCCTGCCCATTTCCAGTTATCTTGATGTTTACCATGGTCACCAACTAAGATATCAAAAACACGTGCTTTTAGGTATCCCATTGCATTAATTTTATGATTATGATTGTCGTATAGTTTTTTGTTTAGCTGATGACTTTGTAAAATTTTATCAGCATTAGCAAAAGAATGTTTTACTTTTTTTGGATTTTTTTGATGATCTTCTAGTGTTCCTAATAATCCACCATATTGGTTTAAATTTCCAAGCCTATTACTATTTGGTAAAATGTATAATTGTGATTTAGCATGTAATATACTGGTATTATCAAGTAATTCAGAAATAATTAATCCTCCATAAGGATGTTGTTTAGAAATATTGTCTTGTAAAAATCGAGCAATTAAAGAGTTTTTAAGTTTCGCTTCTAAAGTTCTAGTTGCATCCTTGTTTACAGAGCGAAATGTATAGGCATAACCGTCATTTCCATACATTTTCACAGAAGTGGTTTGGTGCCCTCCACCCTTCTCATAAGCATCTATTCCTCCTTTAGTCGTATCCATATCTAATATACGAACTTTAATAGATTGGTTCCAGCTATCACGATAATGTTTTCCCATGAATAAGTTTTTTATTAAATTAGAAGAATAATTTCCTGAAGAAGTAATAATGAAATCTTCATTTTTTGGGAGTAAAATTTTTGAAACTTCTGTTAGGCAATTTTTGTTAGCGCAATTCATTGGAATGTCACTTGCTATTAGTGAGCTATCCAATAATGATTTGTATAGCTTGAGTTCTTTATTCTTTTTAAAAGAGGAATCTATATAGAGGTAGTTATTACTGACAATATCTCCGTTACCATAATAAATCAATTCAGTAATTCCTGGTTTGGTCGATGTATAAATAGAATTTTTTATTTTGGTAGTTTTTCTTGCTTGATCAGGCAGCCCATTGTTGATGAAATAATTGTCATTTTCTTTAATGATTTGGGTGTTTCGCTCATGACCGGATAAATAAATGATGCCATTTTTTATCGACATCCTTTTTAATAGTTTTTCTCTAATAGGATTGAATTTTTCATTTATAATATCTTTTGTTCCTCCAATATTTTGATGGTAGGAAGCAATAAAACTTCCTACAATAGGAACTGGAAGTAAGTAGTTTTTTATTGAAGGGCTCGCTTGCTCTATTAACGGGAAATGACCAGCAATGATTAGGTTTTTATCTTCAGATTCTGCTAACGCATTTTCAAACTCAATAATAAAATCTCTTTTTGTGCTAATGCTACATTTACCATCTACTGATGTAGGTTTGTCGTGGGGATGATTCCACCATTGGGTATTAATGGCCATTAACAACAATGTGCTATCTAACTCTATTAGTTCCGGACCCGGACAACCATTATCTAAAATCCATTTTACATTTTTAAAACCATCATATTCTACTAAATTTTCTAATTGTTGTACTTTTTTTAGGCCATTTTTCCGAGAGTTATTCCAATCTCTATCTCCTGGTATTACAATTATTTTTGCATTTTGAACAGAAGAAAGTGTTTGTAACATTTTAAATACTTTCAAAGAATCAATGCCTAAAAATTTGGTTTTGTTTTTTTTAATTAAATCTCCATTTAAAATTAAAAGGACAGGATCTTTAGAAGAAGTTAGCAATTTCTTTAATGCTAAAGTATATTCTTCGTTATTTTTAATATCAACTGTATTCCCAATATTTATTACTCGATAAATGACATCAGATTTTTGACCAAAACTGTTGGAGTTAAGGATAAAGAATGTAATTATTATGAGTATTTTTTTTTTTCATTTTATATCGCCATTGCGAATTTTAATTTTTGTTATGTAGAGCTTGTCGAATTACTTGTAAAAGAACATGAAATAATCTCTTTTATAATAGACTACATTTTTTTATAGTTCGATAGGCTCACTATTACAAGGGCTTTATCCTACAATAAAACTCCCAACCCAATTTTAAATATAACATTATTTTCTATAGAATGTTCTACATTAACTTGTAGTGTAACATAATCTTTACTAATTGGAGTAATGTAAATTCCACCACCATAACCTCTATGCCATTGTTTCTCTGTAACGTTATTGATTTGAACGACTTGACCGATATCTCCAAAAGCATTAATACCATAATAAACGGGTAGAAAACCAGATTTTGTCTTGCCGATATGAAAGCGTAAATCAGTATTTAAATAATTTACTCCAGCACCAGAAAATCTGTTTTGTAAAAATCCTCGCAAGTGGTTTGATTGGCCAATGTTAGCTAAATGATAATAGGGAATGTTTTTGCCATAAGTTCTTACTGTGCCTATTTTAACGCCAAGAGTTATAGGGATTATTATACGAGAAGTACTGTAATAACTTATTTCTCCACCTGTTTTACCAAAGGAAGTTGATGTTGTAAATAGTGATTTATGAAAAGCGGTTACTCTAATCCCTTTAGTGGTAAAAGTGTGACTATCTCTGAAATCAATATCAAGTTTAATTTCTCCACCACTTGCATTAGTTGGTTGTAAGTTAGGAGAAGGAAAAACATCAAAATAGGACTCATCGGCATGACCAGTTTTGAGTAATTCTACGATGCCATTTACAGCAATATAACTTCTCTTAAAAAAACGGTAAGTAGAGCCTGCTTGAAATTTAGCTCCGGTGTACCTCGCTTTGTATAATCCTAAATCTTCTATGCTATCAGTTATAACCGTAGTATTTCCAGTCCCATAAAAGCTGTAAAAAGGATAAAAATTTCCATAATCTACTTTTCCAGTTAAGTAAAAATTGGTTCTACTTATGTTCCTTTCTGTAGCAGCAGAAAATAGCGAACTACCTTTTGTCGTTGCAAATGCAGTAATAGAATGAAGCGATTTGTAAGGTTCGTTTCCATAGCCAAATCGCTTCATATTTAAAACAAAACCACCTCCAAAACCATCATCAGGGTTTCTAACTAACAGCGGAATAGGTAAATAAGTGTTGTATTTAAACGCTTCTCTATTGTACTCGTTTAATGTACTTTTTTCAGAATAAATAACCCTTGTTTCTTTACTTTTTGTAAGGTTTACTCCATTTGGGTAATCATATACCAAGGTTCTTCTTGTTCCTGATTTTGTTGTTGATAAATCTATAATAACATCGGTTCCGTTGCCTCCAATAATTCTAACTAAAATACTTTTTTTACTTTCTCCAGTAATATAAAAACTATCTGCTTCTGCTAATCCAAATAATCGAATTTCTTTGGTCTCTTTTGGATAAAAAGTCCTATCAAATAAAATTGTACTAAGATTTTGTTTTGAATACACTTTTACATTTACAGCTCCTGATTCTAATCTAGTTACTTTAAAGTATTCTGCTTCATTGGTGCCAACAATATCTACTTCTTTGGCTATTAGCTCATAGTATTTATCTATGGCTTCATTCAGTCCATTTTTCCGAGCTTTTAATTTTTTAGCTATTTCCTTTCCCGATTTCTCTTGTATCTCTTTAGGTAAAGCTAACTTAGCCTCATCAATAACCTTTTCAGTCATTTGAGCATTTAGTTCTGAAGCAATATTTTGCCAATCTTTTCTATCTAATCCTGCCAGTAAAAAACGATCAAGATAAGTTCCTTTAATTGTTAAACTTTTTATTCCAGTATATTTTGAATTAAAGTTTTCTCTAAAAGGAATTGCCCAATCTCTATCTGCCAAATAATAAATGAGTCCATTCATTCTAGAAAAAGCGTGATCTCTATCTTTTGGATAAGGCTTGTAAACTGTGTGTGTGTCATTTTTAAAACCTATCCACTTCCAGTTGTCTTGGTGCCTGTCCCAATCTCCAATAAAAATATCAAAAACACGTGCTTTAGCATACTGTATGGTATCGATAATTGTTTTAGGGGAATCATATAGTTTTTTCAATAAGCTTAAAGAACTCTTTACCTGATTGGCATTTTTATAACTTTTAGTAATGTCATCTAGCTCTGTTGGTTTAGGTTCTAGCATACCAAACATTCCTGCAAATTGTTTTTGATATAACCCTAAAATAGGTGAATTGGGCATAATGTAAAGTTTTGCGTTTCCATGGTAAAGTTCTGTGGCATTCAATAAACTTCCAACAAATAAAGCCCCATAAGGATGTTGGGTAGCAGTCATATCTTGCATTAAATCTTTTACGAGGTCTAATCTAAACTCTCTAGGGATTGCTTTTACGGGAGTTTTATCTATTGATCTAAAAGCATACTTTCGGCCAGTTTTATCTACAAGTTTTAATGAAATAGTTTGTAGTCCTCCACCTTTTTTAAGTGGAGTTAAACCGCCAAAAGTAGTGTCTAAATTTAAAGTTGGAATGGTTAATGGTGCTGTCCATGCATCTCTATATAAGGAGCCAAAAAATATTTTCTCTAAATTAGAGATGCCATAATCTCTTCCAATAATACTATCATTGGTTGTATATCTCGTTTTATTTTTTTTGCTAATACTGTTTGAAAAAATATGTTGGTGTTCTTCGTTGTGAAGGGGAATCGTTTTATGTAAAACAAATTGATTCAATTTTTTATCAAGTATGAAAAATTTACTTAACGGTTCTTTTTTATTTGAGAAATCTAGTTTTACAAAACCTGTTTTTTTGTTTTTATAAATGGTGTTTTCAATTTTGCTAACCTGTCCATTTTTTAAAAAATTACCAGAAATTATTTGATAATTGTTGTTGATTTTGAGCAGTTGCAAATCATACTCATGACTCGAGCATATTACAACATTTTTATGGTCGTATAGAACTGTTTTAATATCCTTAATATATTGTTTGTATTCTAGGCTGCTAAAATCTTGAGAAGAGCCAATGTTTTGCCGATAGCAATGGTATAAGGTTCCGTAAAACGGTAAAAAAGTATTATTGTTAGGGTCGTTATGTTTAAAGGGAAAAAGTTGTCCAATTAAATTAGAGTTTCCTCCATAAACTCCTCCGGAGATAATAGGGTGGTGAGCCATGATAATTACTTTCCTATCTCCTGCTGTTTCTATTGCTTCGTTAAGCTCTTCTAAAATTTGAATTTTCAAGATATTTTTACATTTAGAATCGGTTGGTAAAATTTTTCTGTAGGGATGCAACCACCATTGCGAGTTAATTCCAATTATCCGAATATTATCTCCGATATCTTTAATATAAGGTCCAGGACAATCTTTTTTCGGAATAAAAATGTTACTTCCAATTTCAGTTTTAAATTTATTTTGTAATGCGTTTACAGTATCTAAACCATAATAGCCAGAATCATCCCAATCATGATCTCCTGTTACAGATAAAACGTTTATTCCTGAAGTTTTTAATTTTTTAATAAAAGAAAGTAATACTTCTTCATTTGTAGGGTTGTCTTGTTTAAGATCACCTAAAATAAGTAAGGTGTATTTATTGGTATCTTCCTCAATTTTAATAGCTTTTTCAAATTGAATTAATCTTTCCTGGAGTATCAGCCCATCTATATTGCCTATTAAATAGACACTCTCCTGAGCAAAAAATGTATTCGCAAATAATAAAAAAGTAATAAGATGTACGAGTTTCCTCATTGCTTTGAATTCTTGTTTTAATTAATAGGTAAAAGTATGTTCTTTGATTTAAAGAGGAGGTCTTATAACTTAACTTATTGTAATTTCTGTTAAAATACCTTTATCTTTGTTCTTATCAAGAGTAAAACTATGAGCGAAAAAATCAGTACGAATAAAGCACCAAGACCAATGGGATTATATCCACATGCACGAAAAGTCGGTAATTTATTATTTTTATCAGGTGTTGGTCCAAGAGCTGCTGGTTCTGGTAGTGAAGAAGCAAATATTCCTGGTTTAAAATATGATAACAATGGTAATTATGAGACTTTTGATTTTGAAGCTCAATGTCGCTCGGTTTTTGATAATGTAAGAATCATCTTAGAAGAATCAGGTTCTAGTTGGGAAAATTTGGTTGATGTGACCGTTTTTTTAACTGACATGAAACGTGATTTTAAAACCTATAACAGTATTTATGCAGAGTATTTTCAAGACAATCAACCTTGTAGAACTACAGTAGAAGTGAATGCTTTACCATCACCTATTTCAATTGAATTAAAGTGTATTGCTATTATTGATTAAGCTGCTTTTTTGACCAGATAATAGCTTCTTTTTTGTTGGTAGAGGTTTTTGTTGGAGTTTTAGGCCGGTTTATTTTTAAATAAAAATTTGAAACTAATTGTTCAGGTAAAAAGCTTATAATTAGCGCAATTGATTTTCTATAAGAGTCAAAAGAGTTTTGTTTAGCCATAAATTCCCGAGCATCTTTTGATACAGAACTGCTAATAGTCCCTTTAGTAATTAAAGCGTATTTTTTTCTTCCAGCTAATAAAAAAGATTCTTCTCTGATTTTTTTGATGTCTTTTACTTCTAAGGTACGATGTTCTTTAACAGAAAGAAATATTATATTATTCTCTATCAATTCAATATAAACATTCTCAAGTGCTATTTTTTTTAAAGGTATGGAGGTTGTTTCTTTCATATTCTATCTAAGAAATAAATATAGCGAAAAAATCAGAGAAGAATATAATTGGAGAGATTTAGTATCTGTAGCCGCTTTTGTAACGGATAATAAGCGCCACTTTAAAGCGTATAATCGTGAATGTGAGGATGTCAAAAATTCCACTATATAGAGTTACAGGAGAGGTAAATGTATGTTGTTAGCAATTTTAACTGAACTGCTACAACAGGTTAAGAATTGGCTAGTATTTTTTTTACCCATTTTAAGGCTGCTTGTTGTTCTGAAAAAGATTTAGTTAGTACAGATGGTTTATTAAATTTAATAAAAAAGTTGAATAGAAGTCTTTGAGGTAGTTGAGTGATAATATATGCAGCAGCCAATTTGTTTTTTTCAATTTTTCTTGAAGCTAAGTATTTTCTACCCTCTGTTGAAACTGATGAATTGATTCCAGTATAAGAAATAACACCATATTTTTTTCCATTTGTGATTTTGAGGTTAGTCTCTTTAATTTTTTTGATATCTTCAACTTCTATGATACAATCATTTTTTGGAGTTACCAAAACTATATGTGGAGCTAATAACTCAATGGATACTTTTTCAAGTTCTATTTTATTCATCTTGTAATAAGTACAGAGTTTAATGCCCAAAATTAATTAATAAACATCTTAAAATCATTAAATTCGCATCTCTTTAAAATAAAAAATGAGTCAGTATAAAACATATCCAAAGCTAGATTTACCTAATGTTGCCAAAGAGGTATTAGATAAGTGGGAAGCGAACAAAGTTTTTGAAAAAAGTATCTCTACAAAAGATGATAACAAACCGTTTGTATTTTATGAAGGACCACCTTCTGCAAATGGATTACCTGGTATTCATCATGTTATGGGGAGAGCGATAAAAGATATATTTTGTCGTTATAAAACTTTAAAAGGATCTCAAGTAAAACGTAAAGCTGGTTGGGATACTCATGGGTTACCTGTTGAGTTAAGTGTTGAGAAAAAATTGGAGATTACTAAAGAAGATATTGGTAAAAAGATTTCTGTTGAAGAATACAACGCAGCGTGTAGGGAAACAGTAATGCAATACACTGATATTTGGAATGACCTTACACAAAAAATGGGGTATTGGGTAGATATGGATGATCCATACATTACCTATGAAAACAAATACATGGAAACTGTTTGGTGGTTGTTAGGACAATTATACAAAAAGGATTTAATGTATAAAGGTTATACGATACAGCCTTACTCTCCAGCAGCTGGTACAGGATTAAGTTCACATGAATTAAATCAACCAGGTTGCTACAAAGATGTAAAAGATACTACTGCAGTTGCTCAGTTTAAAATTAAAGATACTTCTAAACTTGGTGTTGATGAAGCTCATTTTTTAGCTTGGACGACAACTCCTTGGACTTTACCATCCAATACCGCTTTAGCAGTTGGAAAGAAAATTGATTATGTATTGGTGAAATCATTCAATCAATATACATTTCAACCAATAAATGTAATCTTAGCGAAAGCTTTAGTTGGGAAACAGTTTTCTGGAAAATATGTTGAATCAGAAGAGTTGAATTATTCTGAAGGAGATAAGAAAATCCCTTTTCAAATAATTAAAGAATTTAAAGGTGCTGATTTAGTAGGAATGGCTTATGAACAGTTATTGCCTTACACTCAGCCGTGTGAAGAAGCTTATGCTTCTCCTTCAGGAAGGTTAGAAGGAACTCCTTATACTGTAATTTCCGGAGATTTTGTAACTACAGAAGATGGTACGGGAATCGTTCATATTGCACCAACTTTTGGACAAGATGATGCTCAAGTTGCAAAAGAAGCAGGAATTCCTGCAATGTTAGTAAAAGATGATGGCGGAAATTTAGTTCCATTAGTAGATTTGCAAGGTAGATTTAGACCAGAAATGGGCGAGTTTGCAGGAATGTATGTGAAGAATGAATATTACAAGGATGGAGAAGCTCCAGAGAAATCTGCTGATGTACAAATTGCGATTAAATTAAAAGAAGAAAACAAAGCGTTTAGTGTTGCTAAATACGAACACAGTTACCCACATTGTTGGAGGACTGATAAACCAGTATTGTATTACCCGTTAGATTCTTGGTTCATAAAATCTACTGCTGCAAAAGACAGAATGATAGAACTGAACAAAACGATTAATTGGCAACCAGAAAGTACAGGAACAGGTCGTTTTGGTAATTGGTTAAAGAACTTAAACGATTGGAATTTATCACGTTCACGTTATTGGGGAATTCCAATTCCTATATGGCGAACAGAAGAAGGAGATGAAGAAATTTGTATTTCTTCAGTAGAAGAATTAAAAGCAGAAATAGAAAAATCTATGACTGCTGGATTGATGACTGAAAGTCCGCTAGCCAATTTTGTTGTTGGTGATATGTCTGAAGAAAACTATAACACTTTCGATTTACATAAAAACTATGTAGATGAAATTACGTTAGTTTCAGCTTCAAGAAAGCCTATGAAAAGAGAGGCAGACTTAATTGATGTGTGGTTCGATTCAGGTTCTATGCCTTATGCACAACAACATTATCCTTTCGAGAATAAAGAGCAAATAGATAACAATAAATTTTTTCCAGCAAATTTTATTGCCGAAGGAGTAGATCAAACAAGAGGTTGGTTCTTTACATTGCATGCTATTAGTACTATGGTATTTGATTCTGTAGCCTACAAAAATGTGGTCTCTAACGGATTGGTGTTGGATAAGAAAGGAGTTAAAATGTCTAAGCGATTAGGTAATGGAATAGACCCTTTTGAAACATTAGGAAAGTACGGGGCAGATGCTACGCGTTGGTATATGATTACCAATGCACAGCCTTGGGATAACCTGAAATTTGATTTAGATGGAATAACAGAAGTTCAACGTAAGTTTTTCGGAACATTATATAATACGTATGGATTTTTTGCTTTGTATGCTAATTTAGATGGCTTTACGTATTCAGAAGATGAGGTTGAAATATCAGAAAGAGCAGAAATTGATCGATGGATAATTTCAAAACTTAACTCATTAATTAATACTGTTGATGGGTTTTATGGAGATTACGAACCAACAAAAGCAGGAAGAGCAATTCAAGATTTTGTAAATGATGAATTGAGTAACTGGTATGTTCGTTTATGTAGAAGACGTTTTTGGAAGGGGGAATATTCTCAAGATAAAATTGCTGCTTATCAAACATTGTATAAGTGTTTAGAAGTTGTAGCTCAATTATCATCGGCTATTGCACCATTTTATATGGATCAGTTATATTCTGATTTGGTAGCGGTTAGTGGAAAAGGGAATAAAACTTCGGTTCATTTATCTGATTTTCCTGTTGCGAATGAAAGTACAATTGATACCGACTTAGAGGAACGAATGTCAATTGCTCAAAAAATTTCTTCAATGGTATTGAGTTTGAGAAAGAAGGAAAGTATAAAGGTTAGGCAGCCATTACAAAAAATAATGGTACCTATTTTAGATAATAAATTTAAACGTCAGTTAGAGGACGTTGAAGATTTAATTCTTTCAGAAACGAATGTAAAAGAGTTAGAATATTTAGTAGATACAACAGGTGTTTTAGTGAAAAGTATTAAACCTAATTTTAAAACATTGGGACCAAAATATGGTAAGATAATGAAGCAAATTGCAGCAGCAGTCAATCAGTTTGGAGCGGATGAAATTGCTGAATTAGAAGCTAATGGGTCTAAAAACTTAATTGTTGATGGGCAGGATGTTGTTTTAGAGTTTGCAGATGTTGAGATTTCTACACAAGATATTCCTGGGTGGTTAGTGCAATCTGAAGGCGGAATTACCGTTGCTTTAGACATTACATTAAGTGATGAATTGAAAGAAGAAGGAATAGCAAGAGAATTTGTAAATCGCATCCAAAATCTTAGGAAAGACAGTGGTTTGGAGGTGACAGATAGAATAAGTATTAATATCCTAAAACACACCGAAATAAATCAAGCGATTAATAATAATAAAAACTATATTTGCTCTGAAACTCTAGCAAATGATTTAGAGTTAGTAGATGAATTACTATCGAATAGTATTGTTTCAATGTATGAAGATAAAGGAGTAATGACAGAGATTTCGATAACAAAATTGAATTAAAATTAAAATAAAATGGCAGATATAAGATATTCAGATGCAGATTTAGCTGAATTTAAAGCTTTAATTGAAAGCAAGATAGACGTAGCTCAAAAAGATTTAGATGGATTAAGAGGTTCATTGTCTCATAAAGATGATAATGGAACTGATGATACAGCACATTCTTTTAAAATGATGGAAGAAGGTGCTGCAACACTTTCTAGAGAAGAAGTTGCACAATTAGCAGGAAGACAAGAGAAATTTTTAAAGCATTTAGAAAATGCATTAATTAGGATTTCTAATAAATCTTACGGAGTGTGTAGAGTTACAGGTAAATTAATCAGAAAAGAAAGATTGATGGCAGTACCTCATGCAACATTGAGTATCGAAGCAAAAAACGCTCAAGGTTAATGAAACTCTGTTTTGAATTTTCAAAATAGTTAGTTGAATTCATCCCGAATTTGATTCGGGATCTAGTCATAAAAAACTTTATCATTGCGAGAAACGAAGCAGCCTTTTAATTAAGAGATTGTTTCGTTTCTCGCAATGACGTTTTTAATTTTATTTTCATTCTGTGAAAAAATTCCTTTCTATAATTTCTAATCCAATTACTGTAACATTATTGGTATTAACAGCTGACCAATGGCTAAAAATTTGGGTAAAAACTCATATGATGTTGGGAAATGATTTTCCAGTCTTTGGCAATTGGTTTTATATTCATTTTATCGAAAATAAAGGAATGGCTTTTGGCATGGAATTCGGTGGCGATTGGGGGAAATTAGCATTAAGTTTATTTAGAATTGTAGCAGTTTTTGGAATAGGTTATTATTTGTTTAAAGTATTACCAAAAGATGCACATAAAGGATTAAAAATTAGTGTATCATTAATTTTTGCAGGAGCAATTGGGAATATTTTAGATAGCATGTTTTATGGTGTTATTTTTACCGATAGCTTTAATCAAATTGCTAGGTTTATGCCTGAAGAAGGAGGCTATGCACCATTTTTATATGGCTGGGTGGTGGATATGTTTTGGTTTCCGTTAATGGAAGGTAATTTTCCTGATTGGTTACCAATTTGGGGAGGAGAACATTTTATGTTCTTCAGACCTGTTTTTAATGTGGCAGATATGTCTATTTCGGTAGGTATAGGACTCGTTTTTCTTTTTAATAAACAGTTTTTTAAGAAAGAGGAAGAGGTTGATAAGAAAGAAGAGTTAATAGAAGATCAGCAACAGCAGGTATAAAAAGAGTTTTAAAAATAATATTTTAAAGCCCTTCAAATCCTATTGAAGGGCTTTTTTATTGGCAATGAAAGAATTAACTTTGCCAACTTATAACCTGATAAAATTGTCAGTTCGAGTGTTCCGAAATCATTTCGAAATGTATCGAGAACAATTTTTTTAGGTTTAAATTTAGTTAAGAAGAATAATGGAGAAAAAAGTTAGAGTAAGATTTGCACCTAGTCCAACAGGACCTTTACATATTGGTGGAATTAGAACAGCATTGTACAATTATTTGTTTGCTAAAAAGCATGGAGGAGATTTTTTACTGCGAGTTGAAGATACTGATCAAACACGTTATGTAAAAGGCGCGGAGGCTTATATTATTGAAGCTTTAAAATGGTGTGGAATTACTCCTGATGAAGGTGTAAATATTGGTGGTGATTTTGGCCCTTACCGACAATCAGAAAGAAAAGAACAAGGAACATATAAAAAATATGTTGACCAATTGTTAGAATCAGGTAATGCATATTACGCTTTTGATACACCAGAAGAATTAGATGAAATGCGAGAGCGTTTAAAAGCAGGAGGTGGACATTCACAATCTTACGATATGCATTCTAGAGGTGGGATGATTAATTCATTAGCTTTATCTGCTGAAGAAGTTCAAAAAAGAATAGATGCAGGAGAAAAGTATGTTGTTAGAATTAAGATACCTCGCAACGAAGAAATCAAATTTAAAGATATTATAAGAGGGTATGTGGTGGTAGATTCATCTAATTTAGATGATAAGGTTTTATATAAGTCTGATGGAATGCCTACTTACCATATGGCGAATGTTGTGGATGATTATTTAATGAAAATTACCCATGTAATTAGAGGAGAAGAATGGTTGCCTTCAGGACCTTTACACATTTTGTTGTACCGTTTTTTAGGTTGGGAAAAGGAGATGCCAGAGTTTGCTCATTTACCATTGATTTTAAAGCCAAATGGAAATGGGAAATTGAGTAAAAGAGATGGTGATGCAGGAGGCTTTCCAGTATTTCCGATAGAATGGAATTCAGAAGAAGGAGAGAAATTTACAGGATATAGAGAAAGTGACTATTTCCCAGAAGCACACATTAATATGTTGGCTTTTTTAGGATGGAATCCAGGAACAGAACAAGAATTATTTACATTAGAAGAATTAATTCAAGAGTTCTCTTTAGAAAGAGTTGGAAAGTCAGGAGCTAAATTTGATCCAGACAAAACCAAATGGTTTAACGAGCAATATTTAAGAAACAAATCAAACGAAGAATTAGCACAATTAATTAAACCTTTAGCAGGAGGTGTTGATGATGCTTTTTTAGCTGGAGTTTGTGGTTTAATGAAAGAAAGAGTATCGTTTACAAATGAAATTTTAGAGAAAGGAAAATACCTTTTTGAAGCACCAACAGCTTATGATGCTAAAATGGTAAAGAAAAAATGGAAGGCTGATTCACCTGAAATAGTTGCTGAATTAGTATCGGTATTTTCTGATACAGAGTTTAAGAATGAAGTGTTAGAAGCTGCATTTAAAACATATATTGAAGAAAAAGAATTAGGTTTCGGAAAACCAATGATTGCAATTAGATTGGCAATTACTGGAGAAGGAGGAGGTCCTTCTTTATTTGAAATTATGGAGTTAATTGGTAAAGAAGAATCAATAAAAAGATTGAATGCAGGTATTGCAAATATCAAAAAAGAAATAGTAGCCTAATGGAAAATGTAGAAGAAGAAAAAAGATCACTCAATTTTATTGAACAAATAGTAGAAGAGGATTTGAAAGATGGATATTCTGCTAACGAATTAAAGTTTAGATTTCCACCTGAGCCAAATGGTTATTTACATATTGGTCACGCAAAAGCATTTTGTTTAAATTTTGGATTAGGAGATCGATATAATGCTTCAGTAAATCTACGGTTTGATGATACGAATCCTTCTAAAGAAGAGCAAGAATATGTTGATGCAATAAAGCACGATTTATCGTGGATGGGAATGAAATGGGAAGCAGAATGTTATTCTTCAGATTACTTTCAACAGTTGTACGATTGGGCTGTTTTGCTAATTGAAAAAGGGAAAGCATATGTTGATTCTCAGTCATCAGAAGATATGGCAACTCAAAAAGGAACACCTACAAAACCAGGAGTAAATGGGCCTTTTAGAGATAGAGGTGTGGCCGAGAATTTAGACTTGTTTAACAAAATGAAACAAGGTGAATTTAAAGAAGGAGAACATATCTTAAGAGCCAAAATTGACATGACTCATGTAAATATGTTAATGAGAGACCCTATTATGTATCGAGTAATGCATAAATCCCATCATAGAACTGGCGATGATTGGTGTATTTACCCAATGTACGATTGGACACATGGTGAATCGGATTATTTAGAAGGAATTTCTCACTCACTTTGTTCGTTAGAATTTAAACCACACAGAGAATTGTATGATTGGTTTTTAGATCAAATACATGAAGAAAGTAAGTTAAGACCAAAACAAAGAGAGTTTTCTAGGTTAAACTTAAACTATACTGTAATGAGTAAGCGAAAGCTAATGCAGTTAGTAGAAGAAAACATTGTTAATGGTTGGGATGACCCTAGGATGCCTACAATTTCTGGATTAAGAAGAAGAGGTTATACGCCTGCTTCAATTCGTAAATTTATTGACACCGTAGGAGTTTCTAAAAGAGATCAAATGATTGATGTGGTGTTGTTAGAATCTTGTATTCGTACAGATTTAAATAAATCGACCAATCGAATTATGGCAGTTTTAGATCCAATAAAATTGGTGATTACCAATTACTCAGAGGGAGAAACTGAAATAGTAATGGCTGATAATAATCCTGAAGATGAAAATGCAGGACAAAGAGAAATGATTTTCTCTAGAGAGCTTTACATCGAAAGAAATGACTTTTTAGAAGAGTGCCCTCGAAAGGTTTTTAAATTAGGAATTGGAAAAGAAGTACGATTAAAGCACGGGTACATTATTAATGGAGAAGAAGTAATAAAAGATGTTGACGGGAATATTGTTGAGGTAAGATGCACTTACGATCCAAAAAGTAAGAGTGGAAGTGGCTCAGAAGAAAGTAAACGTAAAGTAAAAGGTACGTTACACTGGGTTTCTGCTTCGCATAATGTAACGGCACAAGTAAATGTTT
Organism: Flavobacteriales bacterium; assembly: GCA_016763795.1. Lineage (GTDB taxonomy): Bacteria > Bacteroidota > Bacteroidia > Flavobacteriales_E > Vicingaceae. Next base: position 6,102 of record JAESTF010000295.1, on the reverse strand, counting down.
ACGATCGATTATTTACCATAGAAAATCCGGATGGAGATAAAGAAGTTGACTTTAAAGAGTTTATCAATAATGATTCTTTAACTGTTATGAGCAATTGTAAAATTGAGTTAGAATTAAAGGCTGCTAAACCACAAGAACGTTATCAATTTCAGCGTTTAGGTTATTTTTGTGTAGATAATGATTCTACTTCAGAGAACTTAATTTTTAACAGAACAGCTACGTTAAAAGATTTTTGGGCAAAGAAGAAGTGAGTAAATAGTAGTAAGTAGTCAGGAATAAGTTTTACTGACTATTGACTACTGCACACTAATTACTATTAATTTATGGGAAAAATATTTGTAGAAGGAATAAAGATTTACGCTTATCACGGTTGCTTTAAAGAAGAAGCTGATATCGGAACCAATTTTCAGGTAGATGTTGTTTTGGATGCAGATTTATCAAAGCCAGCAGAAACAGATGATATAGCAGATGCAGTAAATTATCAAGCAGTATTCACGGTAATTAAAGAGCAAATGGCTATTCGTTCTAACCTATTGGAAAATGTTTCTAAGCGAATAACAACAGTCCTTTTTCAAGAGTTTCCAGAAGTAACCAAGATTAAATTAAAAATTTCTAAGTTAAATGTCCCATTAGGCGGACATATTGATAATGTAGCCATTCAGACGGAAAATGAACGAGCTTAAAAGCGGAGTCCAACATAAAAAATGCTCCAAGTGTAATGCTGAATTTACTTGTAATGATTTAGGAAATTCTTGTTGGTGTAACAAGCACGAATTAACCAAGGAGCAGTTATCTTTTTTAAAAGAAAATTATGATAATTGTTTGTGTGAGGAATGCATTTCTAAACTTATTGCGTCCAAATTTGGACATTGAGTTTAGTCTGGGTATTTTTATTTCATGGCATTTGTATTGTTATTCATAAATTTTATCGGCTTAACCTTACTCAATGTTTCTATAAAAAACACAAGGGTTTCGTTATTAAAAAGTGTTTTATTATTTTCTGTATTAGTTCTTGGAGTTACAGAAACATTAAGTTTATTTCAATGGATTAATTACATTAATTTATTGGTGTTATGGAGTTTTGCTGATCTAATTGTCATTTACTTTTTGATAAAAAGAAACTCATTTCAAAAATTTTACGCCCTTAAAGCTAAATTAAAACGAACAACAAGTAGCTTAACAAAACTTGAACAATTCCTATTATTATTTTCAGGGTTTATTATCGTTGGAGTTTTAATTCAAGGGTTAGCTTATCCAACCAATAATTGGGATTCTATGTCATATCATATGGCAAGAATTATTCACTGGATACAGAATGAAAGTTTAGCATATTACCGAACTCCAGTTTATCCTCAATTAAACTCACCTCCATTTGCAGAAGAGCTAATTTTAACTATTAACCTTTTAGCAGGTAACGACTATTTTTCTAATACAGTACAATTGTTTTATTTAGTTGCTACTGCCTTAGGAGTAAGTTTAATAGCAAAACAATTAGGTTTAAATAGGTTTGGGCAAATACTCTCTGTTTTTATATTTATATGTATTCCTGAGGTTATTCTACTTGGTTCTTCAACCCATACTGAGTTAGTGGCATCTTTTTTTATGGTGGCAGCTATTTTTTATATGCTAAGTATTTTAAAAAAACAAAGCTTAATTTCTTTTTTGTTACTTGGTTTTAGTTTAGGATTATCTACTGCAACTAAAAGTACAGCTTATATTTATTTAGCTCCTTTTGTTTTAATTTGGATAGGGTATATGCTCTATCAGATCATTACTAAAAAACTACAATTGAAATGGATATATTATTTGTTGATGGTTGTAAGTTTTATAAGTATTAATTCGGGTCATTATGCTCGAAATTATCAATCAACAGTCTCTATTTTTGGGACTAATGATGCCATACAGGATTATTATGTGAATGAAGAGCATTCGTTGAAAATGATGGTTTCTAATGTTTCTAGAAACCTGTCGAACCAATTTGGAGTGCCTAAACTCGCTCCCATTGCTCAGGCTATAACTGAAAATTTGCACAAGTTAATGGGGAGTGATATTAATGATGTGAAAATAACATCTCATACCTACACGGTTGATCCATTAGCAACTCATGAGAATAATGGAGCAAATACATATCACATGATATTGATGTTGCTGAGTAGTGTATGTCTTGTAGTATTTTTTAAGAATCAAAATCAACAGATTAGAATATATTGGGTGGCAATTATATGTTCTTTTTTATTATTCTGTTTTTATTTAAAATGGCAACCTTGGGCTAAACTACATGTGCCATTTTTCATTTTTTTTTCTATAGTACTTTCATATTTTATAATTTTTACGTTAAAATCTAAATGGTTATTATATGGTATAATTACAGGCTTTATGGTTCATGCCTTAACAATTTTAGTATTTAACTATAGCCGACCACTTATTACGTTAACTCCATTTACTTCTGAAATTAAAATTACTGATACACGGTATAAAAAATATTTTGGTAGGTTTTTGCGATATCATGATGATTATAAAACCGTTTCAGAAATGATTGAAAAAGGGAAGTTTAAAAATATTGGTTTGTCGTTTGGTAAATATGATATGGAGTACCAACTTTTTTTAAACTCTTACAGGAGTGATGTAAAACCAGTTCATATAAATACGTGCGATTTAAGTATGGGTATATCCAATAAAGAACAAGTAGATTGTATTGTTTCTACTAAACATGAACACGTTATAAAATATCGAGGAGAAAAATATTATAATGTAACGAAAGGAAGTGATGGTTATTTGTATTTATTTCTTAAACATTGATTTTAAAAACTGAAAATACTCTTTTCGTGTTTTTTTAGATTTAAAAACATCTAACATAGTTTTCCCTAAAGAATTAGGCTTTTTTTGACTATTCCCCTCTATCTTTTCCGCCCTATTCTCTTGTGTCTCTTTTCTCTTTTCAGGATCGTATCCAATAATGTTGTTCGATTTTTTAAAGTTTTTTTTAGCAGCACTCATTCTTCCAGCATTTTCTTGAAGAAGTCCTAAATTGTTATATGAAATTTCATCTTTAGGGTCTAATTCAATTGCTTTTTCATAATCGGCCATTGCGCCATTAATATCACTTTTAGCACGAATATAAGCTCTACTTGAATATCGAAAAGGATTGTTGGGCTCTAGTTCAACTGCTTTATTCATATCATTAAGAGCTGCATCTATGTTTTTATTTTTAAAATAAGAAATTCCTCTATCGCAAAATAATGTTGCCTCTTCAGGTAATCTCACTAAAATAGTGGTTAAATCGGTAATAGAATTATCGTATTGCTCTATTTTTCGGTAAGCAATTGCTCTGGTATAAAGTGCATCAGCATTGTTAGGGTTGTTTGATAAAAAAGAATTTAATGCTTCAATTGCTTTTTCAAACGCTTGATTTTCGAATAATGCTTTACCTTTTTCTAAACCTGTCATGCCCCAAAATTATGAATTATGAGTGTTGAATTTTAAATTAGTTGATATTATTCTCTGGATATCCTTTTCCCGCTAAGGCGGGAATCTAGAGAACAATAGTTTTAAAATAAAAGAAAGGTAATTGATAATTAATTAAATTTGGGCTTCATCAAAATCTTATGACAAAAGAAGACGTAAAGCAAAAAATAGAACAGTTATCAGAACAACTAAGAATACATAATTACAATTATTATGTGTTATCAGAAACTACAATTTCTGATTATGATTTTGATATGTTGTTGAAAGAACTTCAAAAATTAGAAGAAGATTTTCCAGAATTCGCTGTTGAGACTTCTCCAACACAAAGAGTAGGCGGAACAATTACTAAGAATTTTAAAACGGTAAAACATAAATACCGAATGCTTTCTTTAGGAAATAGTTATAGTAAAGAAGATATTGAGGATTTTGAAACGAGAATTAAAAAGCTGGTAGAGAATGAATTGGAATATATTTGTGAGTTAAAATACGATGGAGTTGCTATAGGGATTACCTATAAAAATGGGAAATTAGTTCAGGCAGTAACTCGCGGAGATGGTGTTCAGGGAGATGATGTTACAGCCAACGTAAAAACAATTCGTTCCATTCCCTTGCAATTAAAAGGCAATGATTATCCGGATGAATTTGAAATACGAGGAGAAATATTTTTCCCGAAAGATGTATTTGAACAATTAAATAAAGATCGAGAAGAAATAGGGGAAGATTTATATGCTAACCCTAGAAATACAGCTTCAGGAACGCTTAAAATGCTCAATTCAGGAGTCGTAGCTCAACGTAAATTAGATTGTTACTTGTATTTTGTGATGGGAGATAATTTACCATTTGAAACACATTTCGATTCCATTCTAAAAGCAGGAGAATGGGGGGTTAAAATTCCTAGAGAAAAACAAAAATACATTAAAAAGTGTAAAACCATTGATGAAATTTTTGAGTTTATTAATTATTGGGATAAGGAGCGAAACAATTTAAATTTTGAAATTGATGGAGTAGTAATTAAAGTAAATAATTATGCACGACAAGAAGAAATAGGTTTTACAGCAAAATCGCCAAAATGGGCAATAGCTTATAAATTTAAAGCAGAAAAAGTTTCTACTCAATTATTAGAAATTACCTACCAAGTTGGTAGAACTGGAGCAATAACACCAGTAGCTAATTTACAATCCGTTTTATTGGGTGGAACAACAGTAAAAAGAGCTTCATTACACAATGCTGATCAAATTGAGAAATTAGATATTAGAGTTAATGATACTGTTTTTGTTGAAAAAGGAGGGGAAATTATTCCTAAAATTGTCGGGGTTGAGATAGCACAACGAGATATTTTTTCTGTGCCAACAGAGTATATTACTACTTGTCCAGAATGCGAAACAGCATTAGTGAGAAAAGAAGGTGACGCTAAGCATTTTTGTCCAAATGAGTGGGGTTGTCCACCGCAAATAAAAGGGAAGATGCAACATTTTATTTCTCGAAAAGCGTTGAATATCGATGGATTGGGAGAGGAAACCATTGATTTATTATTTGAGAATAATTTAGCAAAAAACAATGCTGATTTATACAGGTTGACTTACGAGCAGTTGTTTGAATTAGAAAGTTTTAAAGAAAAAAAATCCCAAAATATAATTGATGGGCTGATTGCCTCTAAACAAATACCATTTGAACGAGTGTTATACGGAATAGGAATTCGTTATGTAGGAGAAACAGTGGCTAAAAAATTAGCAAGACAATTTAAAAATATTGATAATATTATCAATGCTTCTTTTGAAGAGTTAATTGCAGCAGATGAAATAGGAGATAAAATTGCCGAAAGTATTATTCATTTCTTCTCTATAGAAAGCAATGTAGAATTGATAGAACGATTAAAAAAATATGAATTACAATTTGAACTTTCGGAAGAGCAATTAGCGAATGCAACAACTAAACTAGAAGGATTAGTATTTGTAGTTTCTGGAGTGTTTAGCAAGTTTAGTAGAGATGAATTAAAAAGTACGATAGAACAAAACGGAGGTAAAGTATCAAGCTCTATCTCTAAAAAAACAAGTTACATTGTTGCTGGAGAAAACATGGGGCCAAGTAAATTGGCCAAAGCCGAAAAACTAGAGGTTAACATAATTAATGAAGATCAGTTTTTGGAGTTGTTATAAAACAGTAGCTACATAAAATCTTGAAAAACACATTTTTGAGCGATCTCCTGAGCACGTTTTACGAGTGTAAAAGTTTCGAAGGGTTTTCCTGTCATCCTGAGTTTATCGAAGGGTAAGACAAGGTATAACAACGAGAAAGAATGTGCTTTGAAAAGTTACGCAACCTGAACTTGCTGTTGAAGCAAAGATAATTTTAAGCTTTTTGAAGAGATGCGTTTAAACGGTTTGTAGATGAAACGTAGCGGATTTTTACGCACTATCTTTTCAATTAAACAATCATATTTTTATATACCGTGTTGTAGGTAGTGTTTCTTTAAATAACAATTGCTTAGCCCTGAGTATGAATTTATATAGTAAATTTCATACAATTTTTTGTTAGTTAATTTTTATTTTTTATCATTTAAAAATACTCATATTTTTATCATAGATGGGACTTTCTATTTCTAGAAAATCTAAAATACTATGAAAAACATTGTGCTGT
>JAESTF010000294.1 GCA_016763795.1 Flavobacteriales bacterium | reverse complement strand
GATTAGTTGCAGTAGGAATAATTGCATTTCCATTATCACAATCTATCCATTGATAAGTTGCTCCAGTAGCATTAGCTGTTAATATTGGCGAAGCATCAGTTACAGTTACGTCTATTACAGATAACTCTGTTACGCTTACAGTTACCACACTATCACACCCATTAGAAGCTGCTCCTGTTAATGTTTCTACTCCTGTTGTATTTGCGCCATTATACAGTGTACTGTTAAACATAAACGATGCTCCATTACAGATTGTTGAATCTAATGTTCCTGTTATTGACGAACTAACTGTTAAAATAAAGTTACAAGAAGTTGTATTTCCATTTCCATCATTTGCTGTTAACGTTATTGTTGTCCCCCCTAGTCCTACCATTGTTCCAGCTACCGGACTTTGAGTGATGGTTGGTAAGGCTGTACAATTATCTGATGCACTTACGGTTGCTGCAACAGTATAATCTGGCAAAGTAAATTGACAAGCAGACACTGCTGCTTCTGTTTGATTCCCTAAACAGTTTATTACTGGAGAAATTGTATCAATTACTGTTACAACAGCTACACAGTTAGAAGAATTACTGTTTTCATCTGTAACCGTTAATATTACCGAAACTCCTGCTATTGGAGCTGTATAAGTTCCAACAGGAATAGGAGTTGTTGCTGAAGCATTAGTCGTTTCTCCATCTAATGCATTTTTACCACTAAATGACCAGTTTCCTAACACGAATGTAGTTCCATCATTTCCTGTCCCATTATTTCTGTATGCCCAACCATCTAAATATTCCCATGGTTGATTTGTTCCATCAACAGCAATATCTCCAAAAACATCAATTACATTACCATTAAAAAATAACTCGACAGCATCATCTCCGTTTATAGTTGCGTTACCGCTTACATAGTCGGAGTTAAAGCCAAACCAGTCGTTAAATTTAGCTGAATCTGATGCAACGTAAATAAATGTTCCTGCAGTAACTGCTACAGCAGGAAAAGTAAATTCTTCACCATCTGTTCCGCCTCCATTATTTGCAAATCCAGTCCCGTATAAACTTAAATCAGCAATATTATTAATTACATAAAGTTCTATTCCTTTTGGAAGTCCTCCCACTAAAGGCCCATCATAAGCAGCTGTTATTACCAAGTCATTTACTGCACCTCCAGCACCTAAATCAGCACAAGTAAAAGTGGTTTGAGAAGCACTAAATGTTAATCCCGTACAGTTATCAGTAGAACCTCCATCTATATCAATAGCAACTATCGTTGCGCTTCCTGCTCCATCTAAATAGGCATTAATGTTTTGACAAACTGCAGCTGGGTTAACAACATCTCCAACAGTAACAGTAATTGTTGCTGGTAAAGATTGACATGTTCCGTTGCTTTCTGTTACTCCAAAAGTATAGGTGTTTGGAGCTGCTGAACCAATATTCAATGACCCTGTTGCTGGTGGCATTGGAACAACACCTAATAACGTAGATACATTATTATAGAACATTAAGTTTCCAGTTCCAGACCCTGTTGCTGTTAAAATAATTGGCGCTCCTGGACAAACAGTCATTGGAGAAACTACCAATGGTGTTGCCGGTGGAGTTCCAATTGCTACAGCAACATTACTCGAATTTGGACAAGATCCTGAAGTCGTATATGTAATTGTATATCCTCCAGGTATTGATAAACTCACGTCAATCGCTCCCGTTCCTGCATTAATACTCATTCCTGCTGGTGAACTTGAGAATAATCCTCCTGGTAATCCTGAGATTGTTGGGGTTGGATCTGTATCAGATCCACAATAAGATCCTGCACCATAATTAAACGTTGCATCATCAAGCGCGTTAATTGTTACTACTTGATTCGATGAGTTTGGACAAGAACCTGATGTAGTATATGTAATTGTATATCCTCCAGGTATTGATAAACTCACGTCAATCGCTCCCGTTCCTGCATTAATTGACAATCCTGCTGGTGAACTTGAGAATGACCCTCCTGGTAATCCAAAGATTATTGGGGTTGGATCTGAGTCATTTGCACAATAAGCACCCGCTGAATAACTAAAAGTAGCATTATCTAATGTATTAACTGTTACTGTCACAGACCCACATAAACCAGTAGATTCATCTACACAACCTGCTCCATCTTCTCCACGAATATAATATGTTGTTGTTGCTCCAGGAGAAACAACAAGAGTATTTAATGTTGTTGTTGTAAGTTGAGTTACACCGCATGATGTAGTATATACGTGCCATGCTGTGGCATCATTTAAACTACCTGTCCATGTTAAAGTTGAACTAGATCCAGGGCAAATTATTGAAGGGGTTGATGTTATTACAGGTACGTCTGGGTCAGTACATGCTGGCGCAAGCATCCAAGTAAAAGCATCTAGTGCCATGTAATCTAAATTCCCAGTTGAAGTAAAAGTTAATTCATCTATCGCTGTAGTTGAATAATCAGAAGCCCATTCTGTAGCAAAATCTATAAAGGTAAACCCATTATATGTTGCTGTGACTGCTGGATCTTGAAATCCAGAACTTTTGCTGACGCTAAAAACAGGGTTACCATCTTTTTTTCCGGAAATAACTAATGTCCCAGCATGAGAAGCCCAGCCATCTGTAGAGCAATAAAGATAGAGCTTTGTGACCAGAATGTCTGTTCCGCCATTTGTGGTAATTGTAAAGCTACTACCATTGCCGGTTCCATTTAATCCACCTACGTTATCAATGTATTGCAGATCATTAGCTGACCCATTCCAACCATAACTTGGGCTTGATACAACATCGTAAGTTTCTCCTGTTATACTTGAAATATTAAATACTTGTCCATTATCAGTAAAACTAGAAGAACCTATGGTTTCAGTTTCAAAATCTTCGGTTGTTTGAGCATTAATAAATTGATTTCCTAAAAAGAAAATTGAGCAAATGAGTAATAGTTTTTTCATAGTGGTTATTTTTTGGAATGTTTTAATCTTTTGCGAAACTAGCTGAAAAAAATTCATCCTCCAAAAAAATGTTGAATGTTAGCTGTATTTTGTTAAATCATGAATTGTAACCTATAAAAAAGCCCCAACATTTAATGTTGGGGCTTTAAATATTTAGATCCTTCGACAAGCTCAGGATGACAACCGAATAATATAACTGAATTAAACCAATCCTTGATCTAACATTGAATCTGCCACTTTTACGAAACCAGCAATGTTTGCTCCTTTAACGTAATCAGTATAATCTCCTTCAGTTCCGTATTCAACACAAGCTT
>JAESTF010000293.1 GCA_016763795.1 Flavobacteriales bacterium | reverse complement strand
TGTTGTTACTACAGAAAAGTTGAGTTGAAATATATCATTCATTCCATCTCCATTGGGTGTAATAATATTAGGAATCACTATAGAATCGTTATCTAGTAAAGTTTCATCTGTAATGTCAATTAGTTCCGCACCATCAACATAATAATAACTCTCTGGTGAAATGAAAATATCATTATGAGTATTCAATGTATCTGATACTGTTAAGCTATCCTCAAAGTAACCTATGGTTAAATACTCTTCTCCACCAATAGCTATAAAATCACCTTCTATTTTAGTCCAATTTAAACTGTCTGTAATAGCTCCGTTTTGATTCACAACTTGTGGAGTTGCGACAATAGGATTAAAATTATTTCCATTGAAGTTATTAAGGCTAAACAATGCCCCTATCTTTTCAACAGAATAATTATTTCCATAATAGGAGACGAAAAAAGAAAAATGATATGTATTTCCAGCAATCAATGGTTGTATTAATTTAGTTTGAACATATTCTCTATAACTAAAATCAATTCCATTGGCATTATTAATTACCCATGCAAAGAAACCACAATAACCATTTCCATTAAGAGGTTGTTGATAACCTAACAAATTTTGAGGTACTCCAGCTAATTGAAATGTTGTGCTGTTATTACACACATTAAAATAATCCGATGTTCCTAATTTTGTTGGAGCAGTCCAACCTGTGCAGTGCTCTATTTGTAAATCGCCAGTAGTTGATGGATTTACTGGACAAGTATCAAACAGTTCAAAATCTCCATTAAAAACGAGGTTTTGAGCATTGCTACTAGTCGTACCAATTATTAGTAAAAAGAATAATATGTATAAAGGTTTATACAATTGTTAAAATTTGTTCATAATTAATTTATCAGCATCTTATTAATAAGACGCAATTTAAACATAATTGGTTAACCCCTCAAGTCGGAATTGGTGGTATATTGTATAATTCGTTCATCGTATTTTCTGTTTTATGGGATTAAATGTAATTAAAAAAACTAAATAACCCAAGTATGGGCTTTTTTAGTTTTCAATACAGTCCCATACTTGTATATGCAAAATGTAGTCGATAAAAAATTCCTTAAAATTCTTGGAGAAAGAGTAAAAGAATTACGTTTAAGCAAAAAGATTACCCAAGAAGAACTTGGGTTTCGTATTGGAAATTCCGGAAAACAAATTGGAAGAGTTGAACGAGGAGAACATAATGTTTCTACCTGTATGATTTATGCTATTTCAAAAGCTTTAGAAATTCCAATCAAAGAATTTTTTGATTTTTAAACCGTTCAGATTGGAATTGGTGGTATTTTGGTTAGTCTGTTCATTTTTAAAGTCGTTTAGTTTAAGCGGTACTTTGCTTAGATAAAAGCTGTACAACTCTTTTAATGCTTATGCTACACAGTAATATTTGTGTAGTTAACTAATGAAAATCTTGTTTTAGGTGCTTACTAAACTAAACCAAATTATACAGTTGACCAAATGTGATTGGAGGAACGGTTATTGAGTAATTGGAGTGTGTAAGTGATTGTGCTGATTGATGTTATTTTAATAAATTGGACACAAATTATCGTTCAGAATGATGACTTTTTTTGATTTAAAAAGTTTCCTTACTTTTAAGGGATGAGAAGTTTATTGTTATTCTTATTGCTGAGCTGTTTTACCACAGTTTATTCTCAACAAGCCAAAATTAATTTTGCGCTAAAATATGCGCTAGAAAAACAGTTAGATCAACATAAGCTATTTCCATTATTTGTTATAGGAGATGTTGCTAAAATTAATAGTGAAGTTGTAAAATTAAAAGGTGAAGTTGTTCGGTCAACTGGAAATATTGTTCAAGTTAAACTTCCAATAAATACAATTATAGGATTTTCTAAAAATACCTTTGTACAGAGTATTCCTTACTCATTTTCGAAAGGTGTAGCATTGAGTGATACCATGACAATCCATAATAATGTAACTCCTATTCATAATGGTGAGAGTCCTTTATTACAACCTTATACAGGCAAAGGAGTAGTTTTTGGGATTATTGATACAGGACATGATATTGTTCATCCTGATTTTAAAGATACCTTGGGTAATACACGGATTTACCGTATTTGGGATCAAGTAAGTGGTGAAACTTGGGACTCTACATCCATTAACAATGGAACTTGTACACATGTAGATTATGGAGGAACGAGTCATGGTACGCATGTTTCCGGTATAGGGGCAGGTAACGGATTGGCTTTAAATAGGTATGCAGGAGTTGCAGGCGAAGCAACAATTGTTGCTGTGGCAAGTGATTTTAATGCACCAAATTGGCTTTTAACAGTTGTAGATGCGGTTGACTATATTTTTTCGGTAGCAGATTCGTTAAATATGCCTTGTGTTATTAATGCGAGTATAGGAGATTATTTTGGTTCTCATGATGGGACAGACCCGGCAGCACTTCTAATAGATAGTTTAGTTAACTATAAACCAGGTAGGGCTTTTGTTTGTGCAGGTGGCAATGCAGGATTTTTTAATTGGCATGTAGAACAAACAGTAACTGCTGATACTTCTTTTTCTTGGCTAAAATATAATGCATCTTCAGCATTGGGGTTTGGTTCTGTGTTTTACGAAGTTTGGTCGGATACTATTGATTTTAATAATGTTGATTATGCTTTTGGAGCTAATTTGCCTTCAGGAACTTTTGAAGAAAGAGGAAGAACACCATTTCTCAATATTCAAAACCGCTTAGGTTCTTTTACTGATACCATTAAAAATGGTAGTAATATTTTAGCCATTGTAGAAACGTATGCAGAGTTACAAGGCGATAAATATCTATTACAAGTCTTATTAAATGAACCAGATTCAAATACCTATAATTTTAGTTTTTTAAGCACAGGCTCGGGTAAATTTGATTTTTGGTCAACAACTTTATTGGGCACATCAGATATTATAGGTACGGGATTACCAACAGTTGTTCAATATCCACCAATAGCGTATTATACGAAACCGGATTCTTTAAAAACAACAGTGAGTAGTTTTAGTTGCTCACCAACTGTAATTACAGTGGCCAATTTTTTTAATAGAAAAACATATTTAGATGTTGATACAATTGAAAGAGTTAGAGCAGAAACTCCTGGTGAAAAAGGAGTTTCTTCGAGTTTAGGGCCAGATAGGAGAGGGAATATTAAACCAGATATTGGTGCTACAGGAGATTTAACAATTGGACCCAATGCCGCAAATGTAATAGCTGCGAATATGGCCGCAGGTCCAAGTGCAAGACTAAAAGTTGCTTTAGGCGGAATGCACAGAATTAATGGCGGAACATCTATGGCATCGCCAGTTGTTGCAGGAGTTGTTGCGTTATATTTTCAAAAATGTCCGAATGCAACAATGGCAGAAGTTAAAGCAGCAATTTTAGCCACGGCAAAACAAGATGGATTTACAGGAACAGTTCCTAATCCCATTTTTGGTTATGGAAAAGTGAATGCTTTTGCAGCTCTTAATAATTCAAACTATCTATTTACAATTGGTACAGATAAAAATTTCGTGATGGAGATAGTGTTCAAATTAGCTCCCCAACATATACTTCTTACTTGTGGAACACAGGAGATACTTCGCAAAATATTTATGCGGATTCAACAGCAATAACTTATGTTACAGTAACGAATATAAGTGGATGTAAAGCTGTATCAGATACTGTTAATGTAATGTGGCATCCTTTACCACTAAAACCTACTGTTTTAGTAGTAGGAAATGATACCTTAATTTACCCTACAAATCTTAATTTACAATGGTATTTTAATTCAGGTGCTTTACCTGGAGAAACAGATACCTTACATATTGCTCAAAATAACGGAGATTATTATGTGCAAGTAACGGATAGTTTTGGCTGTAAGAATACCTCTGATACAGTTAGTATTATTATACTTGGAATAGAAAATGTAATAAATAATGTTGCAACTATTTATCCTAATCCAACAAGTGGAACTATTAATATTAAATTGAAAGCAACAAATGTCACCTCAGTTATAATAATAAATTTATTAGGAGAAGTACTTTTAGAACAAAAGGTAGAGGAGGGAGTTATTGATAATTTAAAATTTAATATTAGTGGGTTTTCGGAAGGTGTTTATTATGTGAAATTAAAAACAAGCCAAAAAAACTACCTCCAAAAGTTAATATTGTTACGATAGTTAAATGCATTTCGTTTAATTTATTGAGAATTCTTATTTTCGTTTTATGCTTCAAATTTTAAACAACATAAAAATAGTTCTATTTATTGGGGCTTGTTTTTTAATCCAAACAGGATTCTCTCAAAAAATAGATGAAACATTACCTAAAACGGTAATTTTTAAAGTTAAAGAAGATTTTAGAGTAAAGTGTACGGATAATAAAATTTTGATTGCTCAATTTAATAATGCTTTGGCGAATATTGGAATTGTTAAGCTGGAAAAGATATTTCCCAATAAAAAGAAAGAACTGGTAAAAGGAAATATTGATTTGTCTTTAATTTATGAATTAGAGTATGCTAGCGCAAATACGGTTGAAGAAGTAATTAGAAGAATAAAAAAGCTTAAAATTTCGGACTATGTAGAACCTTATTACATTCCCCAACTTACCTACACTCCAAGTGATACAATATTGCCAAATCAGTATTATATTAGTTTAATAAATGCCCCTCAAGCGTGGGATATTAATAAAGGAGATACCACTATAACTATCGGGATTACAGATACAGGTTGGGATCCAACTCACCCAGATTTATTAGGGAATGTTCAAATAAATTATGGAGACCCTATTAACGGAATAGATGATGATGCTGATGGTTATATAGATAATAATATGGGTTGGGATTTGGGTTCAAATGATAATAATGCATTATGGGAATCACTAAGTCATGGTGTTAATGTTACAGGTATTGCAGCTGCGGTTACAGATAATGTTACAGGAATTTCAGGTGTAGGATTTAAAACAAGATTTTTACCGATTAAAATATCAAATAATGTAGGTATTTTAACTAAAGCATATCAAGGAATTGTTTACGCAGCCGATCACGATTGTTTTATAATTAATTGCTCTTGGGGAGGTTATACTCCTTCAAATTTTAATAAAGATGTTATTGATTACGCCATAATTAACAAAGGAAGTTTAGTGGTAGGAGCTGCTGGTAATGATAATGGAGAAAATATATTTTATCCGGCAGGTTATGATGGCGTATTAACTGTAGCAGGTATTGATGCAGGAGATATAAAGGTTTCTAGTTCAAATTATGGTACTTACATTGATATTTCAGCGCCAGGCGATGCTTTATGGACTACAGGTGCAAATGGTGGATATGGTACAAATGGAGGTACATCCATGGCAGCGCCAGTTATTTCTGGTGGGGCTGCAATCCTTAAAACACAATACCCAAGCTATACAAACCTTCAGATAGCAGCTTTAATGCAAGCAACTGCAGACGATTTAAATGTGCTTAATCCATCTTTTATAGATAAACTAGGTAGTGGAAGGTTAAACTTATTTAATGGTGTCTCTGCAACATCAGTTCAGTTTTTGGAATTAACTAAACACCTAACGGTAGATAGCAATAATAATATTTTTGAGTTTGGAGATACACTTTATATTGAAGCTTTTTTTCAAAATTATTTAGATTTTATTGCTGGATTAACAGTGACTTTAACTTCTAGCTCTCCTTATGTAAATATTATTGATGGAGCAACAAATTTGCCTAATATGAACTCGTTGGCAATAGCTTCAAATGGTATAGATAAATTTGTTGTTGAAGTATTAAATGGAGCTCCATTTAATGAAGAAGTTACGTTTAAAGCTGTAATTACGAATGGAACATACACTAAAAATGAATATTTTACAGTAGTACTTAATCCAGATTAAATTAACCTTTCAGAAAATTTAGTAGCAACAACTATTACAAGTAGTGGTAAAATAGGACATAACGATAATAATAATACTATTGGTTTAGGCTTTACATACAATGGGGAACAACTACTTTTTGAGGCAGGGTTAATGGTTGGTGATGATCCTACTCGTGTGGCAGATGTTGTTAGAGGTGTATCAGGAATTGATCAAGATTTTAGTTCGCAACAGAATGTTAGGTTTAACCCACCATACAAATCGGCTTTAGATTTATATGGTGTAATAGATGATTCTCCACTTACAAGCCCTATGGATATAAGTATTGAACAGTATTCTTACGCTTATTCAAATGCTCCAGATGATAAATATGTAATTATTGTTTATGATATTGAGAATACGGGAATAGGAACACTATCGAATTTATATGCTGGTATTTTTGCTGATTGGGACATTGAAAATGCAGGAGCAAATAAAGCGGGCTATGATGTTGCTCGAAAAATGGGGTACGTTCATTCGTTAGGAAATGATACCTTATATGCAGCAATAAAAGTATTGTCAGGAACGGCAGGCTTAAACTATTCGTTAGATTTAGATGGAAGTGGAGTGATTAATCCAAATGCAGGAGGATTCACAACTTCAGAAAAATATACTTCATTATCTACCAATAGAAGTGCTGCAGGAGGAGCTTTTGGAGCAGATGTAGCTCATGTAGTTTCTTCGGGAGGGTTTAATTTGAATGCAGGAGAGCATATACAAGTAGCTTTTGCAATTATTGCAGGAGATAGTTTAACAGATATACAGCTAAGTGCTGATTCAGCTCAAGTACGTTATGATGGAGATGCGTTAAGCATTGAAGATAATAAAGAATATGGTTCAATTAATATTTACCCGAACCCGACCAATGGAATAATTACAATACAAAGTGATAAAGCAATAAAACAAGTTTTTATTAGAAATGTGTTAGGAGAAATTGTGATAAAATCAACATCAAAAAACATTAATATTTCTAATTATTCCAATGGTATTTATTTTGTGGAAGTGCTAACAGAAAAAGATAGGTTTAGTAAGAAGATAGTATTGTTAAAATAGAACTACAGGTTATTTTATAACCTGAGTTTGATCAATAATTTCGTTTGTGAAAAAAATGTCAGTTCGAGTAAAATTCTGTAAGAATTTTTTATCGAGAACAAATTTTTCGTTCAAAATCATTGGTTCTCGATACATTTTTTCTTTGAAAAAACACTCGGACTAACAATGATTTTAAGAATCGAATTCAGGTTTATAAAAAATCTTTTACAGATAATTCAGAAGAAAAATCTTTTACAAATAAGATACTTTTTTCCATTAATGGATGCATTTCTACATCATCTTCAACAAAATCAACTGTTTTTCTATATTCAGCAACAAAATCAGTTATCATTGGCGATGATTTTAAGGGTTTCCTAAATGTTAACCCTTGAGCAGCATTTAAGAGTTCAACACCCATAATTTTTTCTAAATTATCAACTATTCGATAAACTTTAGTTGCAGCATTTGCACCCATACTTACATGATCTTCCTGTCCGTTAGAAGAATCAATTGTATCTACCGAACAAGGTGTAGCCAGTTGTTTATTTTGACTTACTACAGATGCTTGTGCATATTGAGGAATCATAAAACCACTATTTAAACCGGGGTTAGCAACTAAAAATGCAGGTAATCCTCTTTCCCCACCAATTAATTTATAAGTTCTTCGTTCAGAAATACTTCCCAATTCAGCAACAGCTATTCCTAAATAATCTAAAGAAATGGCTAAGGGTTGACCATGAAAATTTCCAGCAGAAATTATTTGATCTTCATCAGGGAGAATGGTTGGATTATCAGTTACTGAATTAATCTCTTTTTCGAATACAGATTGTACATGAGCAATAGCATCTTTACTCGCACCATGCACTTGTGGAGAACATCTAAAAGAGTAGGGGTCTTGTACATGAGCTTTTTCTTGTGTAATAATTTCACTTCCTGCTAATGCGGTTTGAATGTTTCGAGCAGTAATAAATTGACCATCGTGTGGTCTAACTTTATGTACTAAATCATTAAAAGGAGAAATTCTACCATCATACGCATCAATAGAAACTGCTGTAATTAAATCCGTTAACGTGCTTAGTTTTTTAGCACGTAATAAAGAGTGAACTCCATAGGCACTCATAAATTGAGTTCCATTTAATAGCGCTAAGCCTTCTTTAGATTGTAACTGAATTTCTTCCCAATTCATTTTTTTATTAATAGCTTCTCCACTTAATTTTTCTCCTTGATAATTTACTTTTCCTAATCCTAAAAGTGGTAAAGAAAGGTGAGCTAATGGAGCTAAATCGCCAGAAGCACCTAAAGAACCTTGCTCGTAAACAACAGGGAAAACATCATTGTTGTAAAAATCTATTAAGCGTTGGATGGTAATTAACTGTATTCCAGAATGACCATAACTTAATCCTTGAATTTTAAGTAGCAACATTAATTTTACCACATCTTGAGGAACTTCGTCTCCCATTCCACAGGCGTGAGACATAACCAAGTTACGTTGTAATTTTTCTAAATCAGCTGTTGGAATTTCTGTATCACACAAAGAACCAAAACCAGTATTTATACCATAAATTGGTTTATCAGTGTTAGACATTTTGTGGTCTAAGTATTTTCTACATTTGACAACTAATTCAGTTGCTTCTTTGGATAGTTCTAGTTTTAAATTCTTAGAAAGAATAGTGTCTATTGTTTCTAATGTTAGCCAGTTTTTGTTGATTTGATGTGTTCCCATATTTTAATTGTTTTTGCATTGTAGGAACGAATCAATTTATCAATTGTCTAGGACAATTAATTCACAATGGCGGTTATGTTATATTTATTCTTATTGTTCTAATCTTAGCTGTTATTCAGAGTGATATTTTGTCCAAATTTCACTTTGGTAACAAAATGATGCGTGGAATCTTTATTGTTTTTTATAATAGATTCTTCACTTCATTTTTCTAATCCCGAAAATAGGATTGAAAAAATAGTGTTCTGAATGACAAGGTTATTTAATCATATTTATTAACTCGTCTATTGTTAAGCTTTCTTGTTCTCCTGTTTCCATGTTTTTAACAGTAAGTTTTCCTGATTCTATTTCATTACTTCCAACCAAAACAACATATTTAATGCCTTTGTTATTGGCAAAATTCATTTGTTTTTTCATTTTGGCTGCACTTGGATAAATCTCAGCATTAATCTCAGCATCACGTAATTGAAATAATAAAGGCAAACAATAATCTTCTTCTTTTTTACCAAAATTAATAAACAATACTTCCGTAGAATCTCCTTTAAATTCAGGGTACAAATTGTTGTCTAACAACACATCATAAATACGATCTGCACCAAAAGAGATACCTACTCCAGAAACATCTTTTAAACCAAACTTACCCGTTAAATCATCATATCTACCACCACCACAAATACTAGGAAAATTATCTATCTTAACTTCTATAATAGTTCCTGTATAATAACCTAAACCACGAGCAAGGGTTGGATCAAATTTAATGTTGGCT
>JAESTF010000292.1 GCA_016763795.1 Flavobacteriales bacterium | reverse complement strand
TGGTCGCTTATTAACAATTAAAAAAATAGAATGAAAACAAAACTAATGATTGCTGTAGCCGCTTTAGGTTTTTTTGCAATGTCTTGCGAAGAGTCTACTGAAGTTATAGGGAATAATGATGCTCGACTTGAGGAAACAAAAGAGTTAGGAAACCAAGTAGATAAATTAAATGTTGAAATTGAAGCAATTGAAGCAGCTGAAGCTGAAGTTGATGCAACAATTAATGAATTAGATCAAATTTAATATCGATAAAAATGAAAAAAAATATTTTAGTACTTGCTTTATCAATAGTAAGTTTTGGAGCGTTTGCTCAAGGATTAGGAAATTTAAAAGATGCTGCTAAAGATGCAGATTCGGCTAAAGAAACTGCAAATAGTGCTGTAGAAAGTGGAAAAGATGTGGCTCAATCTGCTGCTGAAGAAAAAGCTGGTGAAGTTACAGGAAACAAAGTAGATGAATTAAAGAGCAAGGCCGCTGAAGCAGTAAATATTGAAGGGAGCACAGTTGATGCTGTTACTGGAGTTGCAACTGACGCAGTAAAGAATATTGCTACTGATAAGGTTGCCGCAATTAAAGCAGTTGCAGAAGTGAAATTGGCTGATATGAAAGCAAAAAGAGAGGCTAAACTTGCAGAAAAGGCTAATGATCCTGAAAAACTAGCAGAATACAATACTGAATTAAAATCTGAGTTTGAGGAAAAAGAAGCTTTAAAAGCTGAAAAGAGAGCTGCTTTATTAGCAAAGATTACTTCTCTAGGTTCAAAAATTGCAGCGGCAGAATCTAAATTAGGTTTATTAAAGAAGTCAGGAATTGCTCCAGCAGAATTATTACAAAAAGCAGCAATTATTGAGGGTGCAAAATCTAAGTTAGCATCTTTAACATCAAGTTTTAATTAAGATTAGTTTTACATAAAAAACCGGGTTGAGATAAAATCTCAACCCGGTTTTTTTATGAACGAAAATAAGAACCACTTTTTCTCTTTTTTAAGAATTAATTAAAGAGGTTCTTTACTCAATTTTTTTTTAAAGGACTTTTATTTTATGACCTTATGAAGGGTTCTATTATTTTATAGAGGATAATAATTGGTGGTCAAAGGAAAAGGCTTTAGTTTTTAATCATTTTTTGAAAAAGGCTTTCGTTTTTATTCTTAAATTTTATAAAGTAAATTCCAGAAGGAAGTCCTTGAACGTTTATGCTAATATTTACATCAGTCACTTTTTGGTTATAAAAAGTTTTACCGAGTATATCTATAATTTGAATGGATGAATTAGTAATACTGTTTACATTTAAGTTTATATTAACCTTGTTATGAGTTGGGTTAGGGTAAATATTCATTTTATTAGGGTTAGGAGAATTAATTTCATGAGTGTTTGTTATAAAGTCAGCTTGATAATAAGAAATTCCTCCAGAGCTATTTCCTGTTACTAAATCTAAATTGCCATCATTATTTAAATCTGCCATTGCAACAGATGATGCTGTTCCTTCCCATATATTTTGAAACGTTGAATCTATACTAAAAGTACCACTAAGGTTACCATCTATGTTTGTAAATTGATAAATATATCCGTTTGTTGCTCCTGCAAGTATTTTATATACCCCTCCATGTTCATATACAAAAGGCATACTATTTCCATTAAATTCATTACTTCTTCTTGTTTTAACATTGCCTAAGGTTGAGGTTATAAAAGAGAAAATTGGAGTAGTAATTGTTCCTGTATTTTCGTAATAATTAAGATAGCCTGAACGATCGCCAACAACTAAATCAAGTAATCCATCTCTATTTAGATCAACCAATTGAGGGGCTGCAAATAAGTTAATATAAATGTTTTGATATTGAACTTGATTTAATATAAATATAGCCGTATTTCCTGCTCCAGCTGTATTTTCAAAGAAATGTAATCGGCCAGAAAAATCTCCAACTAACATATCCATATCTCCATCTCCATCTAAATCTCCAAATGTGGGTGTTAACCTTGTTTCTGGACTATTAGCAGAAACATTTAAATTAATAGTTGAAATATTTACATAATCAGAATCAACCAATTGAAAAGCAGGAGTTGTTAATGTTCCTATATTTTTATAAAGCCAAAGTGATGATTTAAAATTCGATGAAGAGTTCATATCAAAAAATCGGTAATTTCCAATCACTAAATCCATCAAACCATCAGCATTATAATCGAAAAATGTAGGATGGGCTCCTTCTCCAACTTCTATCATACCACCTTGTAAAAAAGAATTTGAAGCGAAACTGAAATCAGGGTTATTATCGGCATTATTATTTTTATATAGCCAAACATTATCATTGCTTTTACATGAGCTACTGCAATTAGTTGAGACAATTAAATCTTTAATATTATCATTATCAACATCTAAGTAATAAGCTGCAGGAAACACAGGAAGAGATGCAGCAATAGTACTTAAATTGTTTGCCGGGAATGCGGTGTCTTTAGCAAACATGGATGATGCAGTTAAATCTAGACTAGCATCACCATTACTTAACAATGTTAAATTATTAAAAGAAACATCTCCTAAAACTAAGTCTTTACTATTATTAGCATCAACATCTAATGTTAATAGAGTTGAGCCACCATGTTTGTTTTCTTTTTCAGGATTGATAATATTAGTACTACACGTATCATAAAGTATAATTCCACTACTACTCGAACTTTCTTTAAAAAAACCCCAACATCTATTTGCTAATTGAAAAGAAAGGCTATCACATGTACCATAAGTCTCTATAGATAAATTTTTATGATATTCTACTTTCTCTCCTAAAATACTGAAAGTTAACACATCTAAATCTCCGTCTCCATCAATATCATCAATAGCAGGAATATCAGAATTGCTCACATATATGGTGGTAAAATTTGAAGCTGAATCGGGTTGGTAGTCAGACTCAATAAGATTATTTTCTAAAGTAAATGATAATGTTGTAGCAGAAGATGTGTTTCTATAAACTCGGATACCTGCATTAAAATAGGTGAAAATATCCATTTTCCCATCGCAATTATAGTCTCGAAGTAATACCCAACTAATCATTTTTGGAAAATTTTGGATGTATTGAGGAGCATGAGTATACGAAATGGTATTTGATTGCCCACTATTGATAAAGGTATTTAACTTGTTTCCGCTTCTATCGAATGATATAATATCCATTATACCATCTAAATTTAAATCAATTTCTGAAAATTGAACAGAATTAAACCCTCCAGCCCATGGATTTTTTAGTGTATCATTATTTGATTTTAATACAATTATAGAATCATTCCTAAAAAAGCTTTGAGCTTGAGTAGACATGCTTAACAAAATAATAATTAGAATAGTAAGTGAATTTTTCATAAATTAATTTTTAAACTCTCACATCAATAACACCTATTTGACTGTTGATCACCAGGCCGCCCATTCGATTGTTGCTTTAGTGAAAATTTTACATTATATTCTTACGCCTATGATACAAATATCGTCAATTTGCTCTAAATCCCCTCTCCAATTTTCAAAAGTTTGATTTAAAATTTCATGCTGTGTTTCTATTGGTTTAGTTGCAATATTGGTAAGTAATTGTTTAAATTGTCTATACATAAATTTTTTACCTTTTGGCCCTCCGAATTGATCAGCATAACCATCCGTAAATGTATAGACCATATCTTTTTTTTGAAGTTGATAAGAATGGTTGTTAAATGTTTTTTCTTTAAAGTATTTACCAACCGGTTGCTTATCTCCTTTAATCTCTATCAATTCATTGTTTCTAATAATATATAATGGATTATTAGCTCCAGAAAAGTTTATTTCCATTGTTTTAAAATTTATAAAACACAATGCGATATCCATTCCATCTTTGACATTTTCATCTTCAGATTTTAAATTTTCCTTAACTAAAATACGAGTAAAGTCTAAAATTTCAGCAGGGTTGTTAGTTTGTAATTCTTTAACACTCTGGTTTAATGCATTAGAGCAAACTACACTTACCATTGCTCCAGGAACGCCATGTCCTGTGCAATCTGCAGCTGCATAAAGCACTGTTGAGTTATCGTGTTTATTTGTTGGCCCTACTGATTTCATCCAATAAAAATCGCCAGCAACAATATCTTTTGGTTTATATAGAATAAAGGAGTTAGGTAAACTCTTTTTAAATAAACTCATATCAGGTAAAATGGCAGCTTGTATTCTTTTCGCATAATTAATGCTATCAGTTATTTCTGTGTTTTTTTGCTCTAACATCATTTTTTGAGACTGAATTCTTCGGTTTAGTTTTTTTACTCGAAATAGAATAATTACTATCGAAATGATAATTAGTAAACTAATGGCTACTACAAAAAACAGTTGTGTAATCTTTGATTTCGCTTCAATAGTATTAAACTGTTCGTTTTTAAGTTCTAACTCTTTTTGAGTAATTATTTTTTCTTTTTCGGTTAGCTTTAATTGGGATTCTATCTCATTAATTTTGTTAATCTTATCGAGATTATAAATTTCTTTTTCGATTACATCATTTAACTTTTCTAATTGGTATGCTTTTTTGTAATTACCTAAAAGTTCATTGAGTTTAATTAGTTTCTTGTATGTTTCGTTGCTTTCGTATAATAAATTATTGTTAATTGCTATAGTTAAACTTTTGTTTAAATTTTCCTCAGCTTTTTTGTATTTTTTTTGAGCAATATAAGGGTTAGACATTAGCATTAAAACAGTTGATTTACTGTCTATCATATTTGATTTTTCAGCGATAATTAATGCTTTGTTATATGAGTTAATGGAAGCATTAAAATCTCCAATATTATAAAAATATGTGGCAAAATTCTGATGCATATAATACTTACTACTTTCTTTTTTGTTTTTTGAAAGGTGTTTGAGTTTTATTAGGTAAATGAAAGCTGTATCATTTTTCTGTAACCTTAAAAAGTCTAAAGAAATATTAGTGAGTATTGAAATTTGTCCGAGAGTATCATTTGCAGCAGTATAAAGTTCTAATGCTTTTTTCGAGTGAAACAATGCTTTTTTTTGATCAGAAATTCGTCCAAATAAGATATTCTGTAAGGAGTGGCATTTTGCTAATCGCGATAAATTATTTTCTTTCTTAAAAATGGCACTTGCTTTATTCAGTAGATCTGTAGCCTTGTCAAATTTAGTTTTTAGGACAAGGTAGCGTGCTTGGCAAAGATAAGCTTCAGCTAAATGATTTTCTGTTTTAGCATCAGATTCAATCTCATTACAAATAATGAAAGAAGAGTCGGGGTTCGCATAATATATTTTTCCAGCATATTCAATTCTGTCATTAATTGTTTGAGCGAATAATGTATAACTGCTAAAAATTAAAAAAGAAAATAAAAGTGCTAAACTACTTCTCATTGTACGAATGTAATACTTTAAGCTTGTAAAGTATTAGCCTTTTTCTGCCAATTACCGAAAAACTGCTACCATTCGCCTAAAATGTATTTTAAGAGTAAGGTTATCAGCATACTTTTGATCTGTAATTAAAAACAAATGATATGAAAACAATAATATTAGTAGTAGCAATTTTAGGTTCAGGTTTAGTTAATAACATAATGGCAAAAGGCAATCTAAATATTAAAGAAAAGTTGAAAAAAGTAGTAAAGTTTGAAAACAATAAATTGCCAATAGAAAACAACAAGACAGAATTTGTGAGAGTTAGTTTTAAAATTGATGTAGCGGGTAAAGTAGAAGTGTTGGCAGCCAATTATTCTAACAAAAAAATGAAGCAAGAATTGATGGAAAAATTAGCTGAAATTAAAGTAGATGAAAGTCATAATCCTGAGAAGGTTTATAATTATAAGTTTACGTTCAAGAAAATGTAGTAGTAGTTTAGTTAGTAATTAAAGCCTCTCCATTTATTTGGTAGGGGTTTTTTTTATGAGGTAATTTTATAAATTTTGAGTTATATTTTCTTGTTAGTTTTCAGAATATTAAATGACTATCTTTATCATTATGAATGAACAAGGAACAGGCCCCATATTAGAATCGAGACATCATGAAGGTTTACAGCCTGAGCGTAAAAACCCTATTGTATTTATTGTTATAGGTATTTTTTTAGTAATGGGTTTAGGGGCATTTTTTTTTGTGTCTAATGAGGATCAGGAGCAGCAGTTAATTGCAGACATAGAAGCCCAAATAGCTGAGTTAGAAACACGAAAAATAGAAAAAGAAGATGCTCCGTTGGTAGAAGTATCTATAGAAAAAGAAGAGGGAACAGCTGATTTCTTTTACAAAAGAGCATTAGAAAGAGATAACCAAAAAGATTACGAAAGAGCAGTTGAAGATTATACTCGTACCATAGAGTTGGCTAAAAAGTATAGTACAGAAATGTGGGAGTCTTTAAATAATAGAGGTGTAATACGAGCAGAACAATTTAGTGATTTTTCAGGAGCACTTAAAGATTTTAATAAAATTATTGAGATAGAACTCAATCGCACTGATGGAGAAATTGATGCTGTAAAATTAGAATCTTCATATAGTAATAGAGCCTATATTAAAATAGCACAAGGAAATAATGAAGGAGCTTGTGATGATTTATACGAAGCACTAAGTTATGCAGACGAAAACTCAATGACTTTTTTAGAAAAGAAAATAGCTAGTGTTTGTGAGTAGTTTTTTCTAAGCTTTTTTGTAACGTAATAAGATAAAGTACCTTGAGCATCAACAGAACTTAGTATTGATAATAATAAAAAAATAAGCAGTTTTTATTTTACTAAAATACAGTTTAATTTTAGTCAATATCTCCAAGAATATATTTTTCATTTAATTTTTGAAAAGCAAAAATCACTGTTTTTGAATCAAACTTAACTTCCCAAACATACCATGATTTATTTTGATTTGTAGGATGTTCTTTAGCTATAAAACTTGTAAGCTTATATTTTTCTTGAAGTAATTTATTAATCCGTTCACGAATTTTTATGACCTCAAGTAATTCCTCTTCATTTTTTGGATTGCAAACATCCTTTCTTTTTCGTTCTACATCGGGACCTGTATATTGAATATAGCTTGCTAAGGTTTTGTTGTCCTTGTTCTTTGATAACTCAAATATTTTCATCAAATTTTTTTTCACATCGTTTTCGGTCTGGTTTTCTTGTGCCGTTAAATTTGTTGATGTTAATGTGTTGGTTAATAGTAATAAAGCTGCAATAATTATTTTCATATTATTTAATAGTTTAAGGATGTTTATTACAAACATAATTGAAATTATAGGATATTTATTATGATTTCAATAAAAAAATATTAGAGTAAATAACCCTTTATGAAGCTTTCTTATTGGTAATCAAACTTGTTGTTATACCAACAATAGCAGCTAAAATAAAAGCAGGAGCGAGTTCGCCTAGCTTATCGAAATAAATACCAAGGTTATCTATAGCGGTAAACCCAAATTTAAAGAGGGGTACAGATAAGAATCCAGTTATCATAGAAGCAATAGCACCTTTCTCAGAAAAGTTCTTCCAAAAAATGGATAAGATAATGGTAGGACAGAAGGTGGCTGCAATGCCCGACCAACCAAAAATGGCAAACCAAAAGATGGTTCTGTCTGGTGAAGTTACTGCAATGATTAATGCAAGACCTAAAGCAAGTAATGCTAACGATAAAGTAATGACTCTAGAAATATTAGTCATTTGTTTTTCTGTTTTATTGGGCTTAAAAATCTGCTGGTAAAAATTTCTAGAAATAGCACTAGAAGCTACTATTAACAAAGAATCAATTGTTGACATAATTGCTGAAAGTACTGCAGCAATGTAGATACCGATTAATGATAAAGGCATTACTTTTTCTACTAACATTGGTAAAACGTTTTGGGCACCATTTCCTAGAATGCTTTCAGGTGTTTCTCCAACAGAGGTTAGCAGGTGTCTTCCATAAATACCAATAAGGACAGCACAAGAATCAGTTATAATGGTAAATACAATGGCAACCCATCTTCCTTTTTTAATTTCTGATTTGTCTCTAATGGACATAAAACGGATAAACAGTTGAGGTGAGCCCATAAATCCTAACCCAATAGCACAATAACCTAAAATGGTAAAGAAATTTAGCGTGTTAAAACCGCCTTTTCCCCAAATGTTTAAAAAATCCTTGTCTAAGGCTATTAAATCTTGAGAAACTGAAACAGTAGGTTCAATTGCGTAATAGGCTACTATTGGTAATAAAACCAATCCTAACAGCATGACTATTCCTTGGAATAAATCGGACCAAACAACGGCAACAAAACCACCAGTAAAAATGTAGGTGAGAACTATAACGAAACCCAATATCGCTCCAGTATAGTAGTTCCATCCTAAAAAGTTTTCGAAGGCTGTTCCTGTAGCATCTATTTGTGCACTCACATAGATGATAACGAATACAGATAAAGCGGTAGCAGCTATTATACGAAGTGTATTGCCAGAGGCATTAAACCTACTTACTAAATAATCGGGAATGGTAATGGAATTGTATTTGTCGGAGAGCTCTTTAAATCGTTCGGCCATAAAAAACCAGGCAATGGAAACTCCAACTACTTCACCTAAAACTACCCAGAAGGCAGACGCTCCAACCATGGCTCCCAAACCTGTAAGACCTAATAAGAGCCATGCTGATTCACCAGTTGCTCTTGATGAAAATGCTACCGCCCAAAAGCCTAAATTTTTACCACCAACATAATAATCTTTAATGTCTTTTACTTTTTTAGAAGCAAAGTATCCTATCATAAATAGGGTGCCGAAATAGATAAAGAGGATAATGTATTTAGTAGCCATCAAATGAGTCAATTAGGTTTACTAAACTACAGTTTTTTAATGAGCTTCTCTTCAAAGTTGAAGTTTAATCATCAATCAAAGCATTAAACTTGAACACCAATTATACAGACGTCATCTACCTGTTCTAAATTTCCTTTCCAGTTTTCGAAAGTTTCTACAATTGCATTTTTTTGTTTATCG
>JAESTF010000030.1 GCA_016763795.1 Flavobacteriales bacterium | reverse complement strand
TCTTCGTTTTAAGGAGTGCAAATATAGTAGTGTTTTTCAAATACCAAAAACTTTTTTTCGTTTTTTTTCAACTTATTTTTTATAGTGAAGATAATGAGGTGTTTACTCAATTACAGGACATCTTTTAAAGGGCTTTTCTCTATCAAATAAATAGCGGTAGGTGTGGTAAGTACGATAAATTTCTGCTCCTAAGTTTTCACAAACCTTTAGCATTTTAGGGTTAAAGTCGCCTACCCAAGTTAAAACTGTTTCATTATAATTGGTATTAGCAGTAAAATGATCTTGACTCCATTTAACCATAGCACCTTCAATTCCTTTACTTTGATACTCTTTATCTACTCCAAATACGATACCTACCATCGTTTTTGGAGTTTTTCTTATTTTATGATAGAGGAATATTAATTTACCCAACCAGTTTAAGTTCCCATTTACATATTTAAAAATTTCATTTAATTCAGGTATGTTTACGTAAAAAGCAATTGGCTTCGTTTTGTAATAAACAAATACTATAATTTCAGGATCATAGATAGGTTTAAGATTTTTCATAATTATTCGAGCAGTTTTTTCTTCCATTTTTTTAAAATGAGCGTGGCCTCCCCAAGCAGCATTATAAACTGTTCTAAAATTATCTGCTATTTGATCTAAAGTTAGGTTTTTTACATTTTCAATTTTATAATTCCCATCTTGAATAATTCGTTCATGCTTCTTATCAAAAGTTTCACCAACAGGAGTTATCATATCTCTCTTATACATAAACTGCTGGTAGTAGATTTTAAAACCGTAATCTTCAAAAAAATCAACATAATAAGGAGGGTTGTAATTCATACTATAGCTATTTTGGTCGGTAAAATTTTTTACTAATAAACCCCAAAACATATTTTTTTCTCCAAAATTAATGGGGCCATCCATCCATTTAGCATCTTTTTTTTCTAGCCATTCTTTAGCGGTATTAAAAAGTAAAAATGCAGCATCTTTATTCTCAATACATTCAAAAAAACCAATACCACCACTTTCTTTTTCTTTACGACTGATGAAAGCCGCAATTCTTCCAATAGTATTATTGTCTTTATCGGTTAAAATCCAACGAATAATTTGCCCATGTCTATGTGCTTTGTTTTTTTTCGGATTAAAAACTTTTTCAATATCTTGTTTAAGGTGAGGAATCCAATTTTCATCTTTTTTATAAATTTTAAAAGGGAGTTGGGTAAACTCTTTTATAGTTGTGGGAGAATTAACTTCGATTATCTTCATTTACAATACATATATTTGCGGCAAAGATGATGATTAAATTGATGTATGAAGAATAAAGTAGTAATAATAACTGGAGCATCTTCAGGGATAGGAAAAGCTTGTGCCATAGCATATGCTAATAAAGGAGCAAATATTGTTATTGCTGCAAGAAATGTTGAAAAGTTAAATATTGTTGCCGAAAAGATAAAAAAAATAGGTGCTGAAGTGCTTTCTGTAAGATGCGATGTTTCGGTTAAAGAAGATTGTAAAAACCTAATAGAACAAACCATAACTAAATTTGGAAGGGTAGATGTTTTAATTAACAATGCGGGAATATCAATGAGAGCAATCTTTAATGATATGGAATTAGATGTTATGGAAAAGATAATGGCGATCAATTTTTTTGGTACTGTTTATTGTACGAAGTATGCATTACCTCACATTTTAAAAAATAAAGGTTCAGTTGTAGGTGTTTCTTCAATTGCAGGATATGTTGGTTTACCTGCTCGTACAGGTTATTCTGCTTCTAAATATGCCATGCAAGGATTTTTAGATGCTTTACGTACAGAAAACTTAAAAACAGGCTTACATGTAATGGTTGCTTGTCCTGGGTTTACAGCTTCTAATATTAGAAATACAGCATTGTCTTCAGATGGTTCTATTCAGGGTGAAACACCTCGTGATGAAGCGAAAATGATGACAGCAGAACAAGTTGCAGAATACATAGTAAAGGGGATTGAAAAAAAGAAAAGAACTTTAGTGCTAACTTCACAAGGAAAACTAGTAGTGTTGTTAAGTAAGTTTTTTCCGAGGTTTGTAGAAAAACAAGTGTTTGATCACATGGCTAAAGAGCCTGATAGTCCTATTAAATAATTTTATTTAGCATCTTTTTTTGTGAGAATGAAATAAGAAATCCCCCAAAAGATAAAGATATAGACAACAGCAATAATCAATGTAGTATTAAGAGACATTGTTTCCTGTATCATTGAATTTTTCATTTGTTCAGCAATCATTCCATCAGGAGTTGGAAAAGGAGTAAGATTAGAAATGATTTTCATAGGAAAATACTGGTCAATAGCATCAGGAATTAACGCCCTTATTATGCTTTCAGCTAAAATAGAACAGATAAATGTAATGATTGACATTGCTGAAGAGCGTATCAAAATTGCTATTATCAAACCAACAGACATATAGCCTAATGATTGAATAAAATAAATAAACAAGTATTTGTTATCGCTTGCAAAACCTTCGCTTCCTCCAGATATAAAGCCAAATAAAGCTCCAATTATAAATAAGTACAGTGTACTAAATATAGCAAACGATGTCATTAAAAGGATTTTAGCAATAATAAAATCAGTTTTACTATGTCCGTCAATAATGTGTTGCCTAAAAGTTTTAAAATTAAATTCGTTACAAGTTAAAATAACGAATAGCATTCCTATTAAAAGATTAAACCAGCTAGCAATGTAAGTGATATTGTTCCATACATTAGGAAAATTGTACATCGTAGAAAAATCAATAGGAAAGCCTTCTATTTTAAATTGACCAACACCATAAAAAACGATAGGAGTGAAAACAAAAAATAATCCGAAAATAACCCAAAAGGTAGTGTAAGGGATAATCTTCTTGTATTCTATTTTGAGTAGATCTAACATCTATTTTATTATTTCTAAAAAGTTAGCTTCTAAATCAGATTTTTGAATTCCAATTTCTGAAGCAATAATTCCTTTGTCAAATAAAGATTTATTCAAATATGCACTGTCCTTTCCTTCTGCTAGCATTACTGAAACTTTTTCGCCTAATTGAGTTATATTACTAACACCATCTATTTGACTCAGTGTTAGTTTTAGTATATCTAAATTATCTGAAACAACAAATATTTGTTCTTGATTATTTAATACAGATTGTATTGGACCTGTTGTTAAAAGGTTCCCAAGTTTTAATACGGCAACGTGTGTACATACTTTTTCTACCTCGTCTAATATATGGCTTGCCATAATTATCGTTTTACCTTCGCTCGCTAAATCTAAAATTATGGCTCTTATTTCTGCAATTCCTTGCGGATCTAAACCATTTGTAGGTTCGTCTAAAACCAATATGTCAGGATTCCCAAGCAAGGTAGAAGCAATAGCCAATCGTTGTTTCATTCCTAACGAAAAAGTTTTGAATTTTGAATTGGCTCTATTAATTAAATCAACAATGCTTAAAACCCTATCAACTTCACTTTCGTTAACTTCTTTTATTTTACAAACAATAGAAAGATTCTGCCTAGCAGTTAAGTATGGATAGAAATTAGGGGTTTCTAATAAAGCACCAATTTTTTTTCTATCATATTTACTGGGTTCCTTTCCATTCCACGAAAAAGAACCACTATCAGCATTTAAAACACTTAGAATTATTCCAAGAGTAGTTGTTTTTCCGCTCCCATTAGGCCCTAGAATTCCAAAAATTTCACCTTGGTTTATTTGTAAGACCAGGTTATTTAAAGCTTGTACTTTTCCGTAGCTTTTAGATATTCCGTTTATATTTAAAACTGCTGTCATTTAGCTGTAAATATAAATAATAGAAAGTAAGTAAGGCAAAAAAAATATAATATTTAATAGAATTTAACTTTTTAATGAGGCATTTTAACTTTATCTTAACGTCTTGTCCATTAAATAAATCATCGTAGCCATTGCTGCCGCTCCAAGCTCTAATTCTCTTTTGTTTACCATCTCAAAAACATCATTGTTAGAATGGTGATAGTTAAAATATTCCTGTGAATTAACACTCATACCTAATTGAATCATATTTGGATAGTATTTTTTTAAAGGACCTATATCAACTCCTCCATGTCCTTTTTTAAATCTGTATAATTCGAAATTAGAAAGTAATGGCATAAACTCTTTAACCATTTTTAAATGATCATCTGTTCCATTAATATCAAGCCCAACAGGTAAGAAACCACCTCTGTCACTTTCAATGGCACAAAT
>JAESTF010000291.1 GCA_016763795.1 Flavobacteriales bacterium | reverse complement strand
ATGGTGATGGCGATTTAGACTTGTATGTAGGAGAACATAATGGGGTAATTAAAGTTTTTACTAATAATTCAGGTGTTTTTACTGCCGCTTCAGATTTACAAGCAGGTGCTACAGCTATTGATGTAGGTTCTAGTGCTAGTCCTACTTTTGCAGATATAGATGGAGATGGCGATTTAGACTTGTACGTAGGAGAATATTATGCTACAATTAAAGTTTACACTAATAATAATGGTGTTTTTACTGCAGCTTCAGATTTACACGCAGGTAGCATTGCAGATATTGATGTAGGAACTTTTTCAGACCCTACTTTTGCAGACATAGATGGTGATGGCGATTTAGATTTATATGTAGGAGAATATTATGGTTCAATTGAATTTTTTACCAATAATGGTAGTGGGGTATTTACTCAATCTGCAAATTTACAAGCAGATGGTATATATATTCAGTTAGGAGATTATTCTGCTCCTACTTTTGCAGATATAGATGGCGATGGTGATTTAGATTTATATGTAGGAGAAATTAATGGAACAATTACTTTTTATGAGAATCTAGGGTTAAGTACTGGAATCTCCGAAATTGAAAATACAGAAATAAATATTTATCCTAACCCAACAGCTAATAAGTTAGAGATTAGAAATTTAAAATCTCCAATTACTACTATTTCAATAATTGATGTAACAGGTAAAACGGTAAAAACAATTATTGGTAATGTTAACACAGTTAATGTTTCTGATTTAACAAGAGGTATTTACTTTATCCAAATCCAAACAGAAAAAGGTTTGGTAAATAAAAAGTTTATTAAAAAGTAGTTGTTCGGGAGTTGTAAATCCGTTTCATAGTAAGAGCCTCGTTTCATTCAATTGGAACGAGGTTTTTTTTATCAAGAGAATTCCTCGAAAGCTTTGCTTCGGGGATAATGGTTTCAAGAGATTATTTTAAGTTTTTTTTAAAAAAAAACACACGTTAAACGAAATGGTCCATTGGTTAAACGGATTTAAATACAGTAAGCTTTTTTTTTAAGTTTGTTTCATTATAAATTTAAAACAAAAAACGATGAAGAAAATAATAATAGCAGTTTTAATAGTTGCAACATCATTAATAGTAAATGATTGCCATGCTCAATCATTTATGCAAAAAGCTAAGGCAAAAGCAAAAGCTGTAGCAGATAAAAAAGCTAGCCCCAATACAGAGCTTAATACAACTAAAGGAGCTACGACAAGTGCTAAAAGTGAAAAGACATTTTACCACACCCTTGAAGCTGAAAAAACTCAAAATGGAAAAACTACAAACAAAATTATTTTAGAAAATGGCGTTTACAACGGTTCTAAAACTATTGTAACCGCAGCATGTGAAAGAGGATGTACTCCTATTGCATACAAATATCAGGATGAGCCCAGTACTACCTTAGGAATTAAAGTCTACTTTTCTCGTATGGGTCTTTATCTAATGGAATATGATAACAACAGCTTTATCTCTGTTATGCCAGCAAACAACTTATTAGGAAAAGGTGTTTGGAATAAATTCGTATTTAGCAACTTTTATAGTTCAGATGCTTCAAAAGTAAAAACGATGAGTAAACTAAAAATAGAAGCTTATGCGATTGAAATGTCTAAGAAAATTTTAGCACCATAGACACCCGGATATTCTAAAGGGAGTAACGGAATTTAGAATAGCCCTTTGTTGGTGCTAAAATAAAAGCTCAACAAGGTTTATTAAAGAGTAGAAGTAGTTAGTTTTAATAGTTTGAACTAAGCCCTCGTTTTTGTTAGTAGCAGAAACGAGGTTTTTTTATATTTTAGAGATTGACTTTCTAAGAAGTAGAATTTTGGGATTTCATCATTCATAATCCAACATTCCTAATTAACTTCGCAACCTTATGAGTGCAAACAAAAAAGTAGCATTATATACCTTGGGTTGTAAACTCAATTTTTCTGAAACATCTACGGTTGCTCGTATGTTTGAGAACGAAGGTTTTGCTCGTGTTGATTTTAATGACACGCCAGATGTGTTTGTAATTAATACTTGTTCGGTTACTGAAAATGCTGATAAAAAATGTAAGCAACTCGTAAAAAAAGCATTGAAGATAAATCCAGATGCTTTTGTTGCCATAATTGGTTGTTATGCTCAGTTAAAACCAGACGAAATTGCTCAAATTTATGGAGTGGACATGGTTTTAGGAGCTTCTGAGAAGTTTAAAATTGTAGAGCATTTCCAAAACTTAGAAAAGAGAGACCAAGCAGTAGTTTATGCCTCTAAAATAAAAGAAGTGAATGAATTTATTCCTTCATATTCTAAAGGAGATAGAACGCGCTCTTTCTTGAAAATACAAGATGGTTGTGATTATTTCTGTACGTTTTGTACCATTCCTTTAGCCAGAGGGAAGAGTAGGAATCATTCTGTTGCAGAAACAGTTAAAGTAGCCAAAGAAGTAGCATTAACAGATGCCAGAGAAGTTATCCTTACAGGAGTAAATATTGGTGATTTCGGGCAAGGAAAAGGAGAAACTTTTTTTGATTTAATTAAAGAGCTGGATAAGATTGAAGGAATAGAGCGTTATAGAATTTCATCTATAGAACCTAATTTGTTGAGTAACGATATTATTGAGTTTGTTGCTCAATCCGATAAATTCATGCCTCATTTTCATATTCCACTACAATCAGGATCTAATAAGATTTTGAAAGCAATGCGAAGAAAATACTTGAAAGAGCTGTATGTTGAACGTGTAACAAGAATAAAAGAATTAATGCCTCATGCCTCTATAGGTGTCGATGTAATCATTGGCTTTCCCGGAGAAACAGAAGAAGATTTTTTAGAGACTTATAATTTTTTAAATGAATTAGATGTTTCTTATTTTCATGTTTTTACTTATTCAGAAAGACAAAATACCACAGCCATTAAAATGGATGGTGTTGTACCAAAATCAGAACGAAGTAAGCGTAGTAAAATGCTACATATTTTATCTGATAAGAAAAAAAGATTTTTTTATGAGCAACACATTGGTAAAACGTACAATGTGCTTTTTGAATCAGAAGAACACAATGATTATTTGAATGGATTTACCGATAATTATATAAAAGTAAAAGTACCTCTTACAGAAGACTTACAAAATCAAATAAAAACAGTTACTTTAGCTAATATTGATATAGATGGTGTAGTAAAAGTGAAAATAGAACAACCAAAAACCATCAACTAAATACGAACAACCAATTATGTTTCCATACCTATCAGATTTAATAGAATACTTATTCGGATTTTCATTTGCGTTTCCATTACCAATGTTTGGGTTTATGGTAGCATTAGCATTTATGGTTGGCAACTATATTTGGGTATTAGAAATGAAAAGAAAAGAGCAAGACGGATTGCTTACCTCATCTATTATAAAAGTAATGAAAGGTGAAAAAGCAAGCATGTTAGATGTAGGAGGAAATGCTTTTTTTGGTTTTGTGTTAGGATTTAAAGTGTTGGCTATTGTTTTAGATTATTCGGAGGTAATTAAAGATTTACCAGGATTTATAATGTCGGCACAAGGTAACATATTGGGAGGAATTGTTGGTGCAGGTATTCTTGGATATTTAAGATATAGAGATGCAGAGAAGCAACGTTTACCTGAACCAAAAGAAGTGGAAGAGGTAATGCATCCATACCAACACGTAGGTACAATGACATTTATTGCGGCTATCGGAGGCATATTTGGTGCGAAAGTTTTTGATGCCATAGAAAATATGGAACGTTTATTAGCTGATCCAATTACAGTTATTTTTTCTGGTTCAGGATTAAGTATTTACGGAGGACTAATTATTGGAGGAGGATCTGTGTTGTATTATGCACATAAAAAAGGATTAAGTATGATTCATGTTTTTGATGCTTGTGCTCCTGGATTAATGTTAGCCTATGGTGTTGGAAGAATTGGTTGCCAGTTATCAGGAGATGGTGATTGGGGCGTTCCAAATTATAATGAAATGCCCGAAATAATTAGCTTTTTACCCGATTGGATGTGGAGTTTTGATTATTATGGAAATATTAATGGTACCGATTTGGGTGCTGCAGGAAGACCAATGATGAGTGACGGATATGCTTACGAAGGAAATGCTTGGCCAACACCTTTCTACGAAACAATAATGGCTTTTATTATTGCTGGAATATTGTGGGTTTCACGTAAAAAAATAAAAGCTCCAGGTGTAATACTTTCAATGTATTTGATGTTTAATGGCGTAGAACGTTTCTTTATTGAGAAGATAAGAATTAACTCTAATTATAATATTTTTGGATTAGAAGCCACACAAGCAGAAATTATAGCTGTCGCAATGTTTATTTTTGGATGTTTAGGGATTTGGTATTTTACTAGAAAACATCAACGTGATTCCAGGCTTGATCTAGAATCTTCCAAAAACAATATCACTTAAAATAATTAACGATGTTTCATTTAAAAGTAGGAGATAAAGCTCCAGAATTTGATATAAAAGACCAAAATGGCAACTTGCATAAGGTTGCTGATTACCAAGGAAAAAAAATAATCCTTTACTTT